>JBKEAH010000204.1:0-6072 GCA_047972065.1 Desertimonas sp. | reverse complement strand
GTCCACGCTAGCGGCGGGTTGTTACCGCGCGGTAGCCGTCACCGTCGTAGACGAGGGTCCCGGGCCCGCGTGGCACAGTGACCGCCGTGCGTGCGGTGGTGCAGCGGGTGACGTCGGCGTCGGTGACGGTGGCGGGTGAAGAGGTCGGTCGGATCGGCCGCGGTTTGTGCGTCTTGGTCGGCGTCACCCACGACGACGACGAGACCATCGCCGACAAGGTGGCCGACAAGCTGTGGTATCTGCGGGTCTTCGACGACGACGCCGGGGTGATGAACCGCTCGGCGGCCGATGTCGGCGCCGAGCTGCTGGTGATCAGCCAGTTCACGCTGTACGGCGACACCTCGGCCGGCCGTCGCCCGAGCTGGATCGCCGCCGCCCGCCCCGAGCAGGCCGAACCGCTCGTCCAGCGGGTGGTGACCCGGCTGCGCGACCTCGGCGCGGTCGTCGCCACAGGACGCTTCCGCGCCGAGATGCAGGTGACGCTGACCAACGACGGCCCCGTCACGGTGATCATCGACCGATCGAGTATGTGACGGCCGCTTTCCGGCCGTCACATACTCCATCGACGGGAGATACTCGGTCGGAGGAGCCAGGCGGCGGCGAGGGCCAGCAGCAGCATCGCGATCCAGGGGCGGTCGCCGAGCGTGATGTACCAGGTGCGGCCGGTGCGCAGTTCCATACGGTGGCGGATGACGGCCTGCTCGCCGACGGCGGTGCGCGAGATCACCTCGCCGCCCGGGCTGACGAACTCGCTGAAGCCGGTCGGCGCCGCCTGCACGAGCCAGCGGCCCGTCTCGATCGCCCGCAACCGGCTCGATGCGACCTGCTGGGTCTGCACGATCGTGCCGGTGTAGCTGGCCCCGTTGGTCGGGTTCATCAGCACCTCGGCCCCGTGCTTCACCCCTTCGCGCGCCCGTCCGCCGAAGAACACCTCCCACGAGATGATCACCCCGAACCGGGTGCCATCGGGCAGATCGATCACCGCCGGCTCGGTGCCCGCCACGGCGTTGGTCGGCACCTGATCGACCGGTGCGCCGAGCGCCTCCAGCAACCCGTGCAGCGGGACGTACTCTCCGAACGGCACCCGGCGCACCTTGTCGTAGCGGCTGAACTGCTCGCCGTCGGGGGTGACCACGATCTGGGCGTTCGTGACGATGCCGGGACGGTCGGGCACATCGGCGGTCACTCCGACGGCGATCGGCACCCCCAAGCGCGCCGCCTCGTCGGTGATCGCCACCAGCTGGTCGCTGGTGGCGAAGTCGTCGGTATCGACCACGTTCTCGGGCCACACCACGACGTCGATCGACGGGTCGGACTCGATGGTCTGCGTCGCCTCGATGTGTCGCTCGGTCACCACCCGGGTCGGGACATCGAGCGCCCTCGTGCCCTGCTCGCCGCCACCCTGGACGGCGACGACCTCGACGAACCGGCCGGTGCCGTGTCCATCCGGGGCGATCAGCGCGACGAGCAGCACCACCACGGCGGCTCCGAGCGCGATCGTCGCCGGCCGATCGACCAACCCCCAACGGCGGGGCGACGTGATCATCCGGCGCATCGCCACCGAGACCTGGAGCACGAACCAGGTGAGCAGGATCACGCCACCCACCCGGGCGATCCCGGCAAACGGTCCGCCGACCTGAGCGATGCCCAGCGTCGCCAGCGGCACCCCACCGAACGGAAAGCTCAGCCGCCACGCCTCGACCAGCGCGTGGGCGGCGGGCCGCCCGACGAGCGCCGCCCGACCGCTCGGCACCACCAACTCGGCGGCGCCGTGCCAGGCGGCGAAGATCACGCTCGCCGCGATGTAGCCGGGCACCGTCAGCTGCCACATCCACATCATCCCCGTCGCCAACCACCCAAGCCCGAACGCCGATCCGAGCGCGAACCGCCACCGCCGGGGCTGGCCGTCGGCGACGGCGTCGAACACGGCGACCCCGACGAACGACAACGGCCACCAGCCCCATGGCGGCAGTGACAGTGCGACGAGCAGTCCGGCGCCGAGCGCGACGAGCGCTCGTCTCATCCCCCCGCCAGCCGGAGGTGCACCACGATCCGCTCGCGCAACGACCCCGGCGGGTGGCAGGCGAACAGGGTGGCGCGGTGCTCGAAGGTCTGGGTGACCACCCAGAGGGCATCCGGGGTGACGATCTCGGTCGACTCGACCAGGTAGACGAAGCGTCCCTCGGCGGTGCTCATGATCACCTCGTCGCCGGGCACCAGCTCGTCGAGACGGCGGAACTCGGCGCCGGAGCTGACCCGATGGCCGGCGATCACCGGATTGCCCAGCTGACCGGGCATCGCCGTGCCGGGCCAGTGGCCGGGCCCGTCGTCGAGCGTGGCGAGCCGGATGCCCTCCTGCAGGTCACGATCGAGCTCGATGGCCGGGATCTCGATGCGGCCGAGCACCATCAACGGGTCGCGGGTGCCGTCTTCGGGCGGGGGTGTGATCGGCTGAGGCAACGTGCTGGTGGTCGTCGTCGACGACGAGCTCGTCGAGGAACTGGACGACGAGCTCGTCGAGGCGCTTGCCGCCACCGGCGACCCGGTCGAAGCAGGGGGTCGAGTCGTGGTCGGCGCATGCGTCGTGGTGGCCCCGGTCGTCGTCGTCGACGGTTCCGCGGCGATGGGCGTGCTCGGCCGCGCCATCGTGTCGATCGGTGACGTGACGTCGTCATCGCCACCGCCGCAACCGATCAAACACAGCCCGCCGATGAGGCCTACCGCGATCGCCCTCATGGCGACGCAGTCTGCCAGCCAACCGGCCGATCGAGCCCGCGGAGGACCTCACCGGCCACCCGGTCGGCGTGGGCGATGCAGGCCGGCACACCGATGCCGTCGTAGCTCGCACCGGTCAGATGGAGGCCGGGTGGGGTCGCCGCCGCCACGGCGCGAAGCCACTGTCGGTGGTGCGGCCGGTACTGCGGGAACGCCCCGGGCCAGCGGCTGACACGCACCGCCGAGGGTTGCAGCGTCACGCCGAGGTGGCCGCCGACCTCGGTGAGCGCACGGTCGACGAGCGTGTCGTCGTCGAGATGGTCGACGGGCAGTCCGTCACGACCCAGCGAGATCCGCAGCACCTCGTCGTCGCCGGCCCAGTGGGCCCACTTCTGCGAACCGAACGAGGCGGCCGTCACGGTCCGCTGCACCGGCTTCGGAACCAGATAGCCGCTGCGGCCGTGCAACCGCTCCGGCCAGTCGGTCACCGCCACGGTCACGATCACCACGCTGGCGTGGTCCATCGCCCCCAGCAACCCGCCCAGCTCCGCCGCCACGGTCCCAACCAGCGTGCCGGTCGGCCGCGCCGGGGTCGCCAGCACGACGGCGTCGACCGGCTCGCCGTCGACCCGCCAGCAGCCACCGTCGCGGGCCAGCTCGGTCACCGGTGCGCCGGTCCGGATGGTCGCCCCGGTTCGCCGGGCGGCCTCGGCGGTGGCGGTCGCCAACGACGCCATGCCGCCGATCGGGGCGGCGAACACCGGTCCCGTCGATGGCGGGGTGCGGGTGCGCTGGCGACGACCGTTCAACAGCAGGCTGCGCCCGCGTCGTGCCAACCCGTCGAGCTGGGGGACCATGGCCAGGCTGAATCGGTCTGTGTCGGCGCCGTAGATGCTGCCGACCAGCGCGTCGACCAGCCGTTCCTGTACCTCGTTGCCGAAGCGAGCCCGGATGAGCATGCCGATGCTGTCGTCGTCGCGGTCGGTCGCCGGCAGCAACGGTTCGAGCGCGGCCCGGGCCTTCCCACGCCACGACAGCAACCCGCTGCGGGCGATCGCCATCACGTCGGTCGGCACGCCGAGCGCCAGCGCGGCGGGCAGATCATGCAAGCCGTCGTGCCACACCGCGGCGTGCGCCGGTTCGGGCGCCGTGAGGGCGCCGCCGAGACCGACCCGACCGGCGAGCGCGATCCCCGCCCGGACCCGCCGCAGGAACGCGTCGGCCCCCTCGTCGACGGCGGTGCGTCCGGCGAATGGTGTCGCTCGGAGCTTGCCCCCGACCCGATCCTCGGCCTCGCGAACCTCGACGCTGACCCCGGCATCGGACAACCGCAGGGCGGCGGTCAGCCCGGCGATCCCTGCCCCGACGATGATGACCCTGGGGCTCACGACCCGACGGCAGCCGTCTCGACCAACTCGGCCAATGCCTCGAACACGGTGGGTTCGGTGTTCAGCGAGGTCGTCCGGTCGAAGGCCAGCCCGTGGCGTTCGGCCCGCTGTCGCGCCTCGATGTCGAGGTCGTAGAGGATCTCGAGGTGATCGGCGACGAACCCGCACGGGCACACCAGCATCCCCGGGGTCTGTCCGTCGGCTGCCGCGGTGTCGATGATCTCGAGGATGTCGGGCCCGAGCCACGGTTCGGGTGTGCGGCCCGCGCTCTGCCAGCCGAGCTGCCAGCGTTCGGCGGCGAGCCCGGCGGCCGCGGCGACGGCGGTTGCGGTGGAGCGCAGCTCGTCGGGGTACGGGTCGCCGTGGTCGAGGATGCGCCGCGGCAGTGAGTGGGCGGTGAAGACCGCCCGGGTGCCCGCGGGCAGCGCGTCCAGCCGGTGGCGGAGGTCGGCGGCGAGGAACTCGACGTAGGCGGGCAACGTCGCCCAGCTGTCGATCGGACGGTAGGCGACCCCCTGGGCGGTGGCGGCCTCGCCGGCCTGCTCGTGATAGTGGCCGACCGACATGGCCGAGTAGTGCGGGGCCAGGACGAGTCCGACGACCTCGTCGGCGCCCCGGCCGATGAGCGTGCCCACGGCGTCGGCGATGCGAGGCATGACGTGCTTGAGTCCGACCTCGACCTGGTACTGGCCGGGCGCCCGCCGATCGAGCGTCGCCTGGAGCGTGTCGCGCTGGGCGTTGGTGATGCGCGCCAGCGGCGAGAGCCCGCCGATGGCGTCGTAGCGCCGGATGAGGTCGGCGAGCTGTTCGGGTTCCGGTGGGCGACCGCGGCGAATGTCGGTGTAGTAGGCGAGGATCTCGCCGGGTGCCCGCGGCGTGCCGTAGGCCATCACGACCACGCCCGTGCTCACGGTCGCCTGCTCATCGGGTGGTCTCGGCGTGCACCAGCTCGACGATCGCCGCCAGGACGTCGGGGTCGCTGTCGGGGTCGACCCCGTGACCGAGGTTGAAAACGTGGCCGGGATGACCGGCGTTGTCGGCCAGTACCGTCCTCGCCCCGGCCAGCGCCACGTCGCGCCCGGCGAGGACGAGTGCCGGGTCGAGGTTTCCCTGGACGATCACGTCCGCCCCCAGCCGCGCCCGGGCCTCGGCGATCGGGGTGCGCCAGTCGAGCCCGACGATCCGGGAGCCGGCGTGGTGCATCGACTCGAGGAGGTGCCCGCAGCCGATCCCGAAATGGATGCCGGGGGCGTCGGGGTGACGCTCGGCGAGCTCGGCGAAGACCCGGGTCGAGTGGGGGAGCACGAAGCGGTCGTAGTCGGCGCGGCTGAGCGCGCCGGCCCACGAGTCGAAGAGCTGGAAGGCTCGGGCGCCGTGGCGCAGTTGGAGGTCGATGAACTCGACGGCCATCCCCGCCAGCAGGTCCAACAGTTGGTGCCAGAGGGCGGCGTCGGTTGCCAGCAAGGCCTTGGTGTGTCGGTAGGTCCGGCTGGGCCGGCCTTCGATCAGGTAGCTGGCCACCGTGAACGGCGCCCCGGCAAACGCCAACACGGGAACCGCCGGGTCCAGTTCGGCGACCACGCGCTCGACGGTCTCGGCCACATACGGCAGATCATCGGCGCTCAGTGGTCGGAGGCGCTCCAGGTCGGCGGCTCCGCGGATGGGATGCTCGGCGACCGGCCCGGTGCCCGGGGTGACATCGATGCCGAAGCCGACGGCGTGGGCCGGCACGACGATGTCGCTGTACAGCACGGCGGCGTCGACGCCGTACCGGCGAACCGGCTGCAGCGTGATCTCGGCCGCCCGCGGAGGGTCCTTGATCGCGTCCAGGATCGATCCATCGCCACGTACGGACCGGTACTCGGGCAGGCTGCGGCCGGCCTGACGCATGAACCACACGGGGGTCCGGGCGCCGGGACGGCCGGCGGCCGCCGCCAGGAACGGCGGTTCGGCGGCGTCGATGGGGTCC
>JBKEAH010000143.1:0-17915 GCA_047972065.1 Desertimonas sp. | reverse complement strand
GCGAGACCGGCCGTGGGGACGCGGCGGTCGACTTGGTGCGCGAGCTGGTGCCGGACCTGGCCATCCTCGACATCAAGATGCCCGGCATGAACGGGATCGAGGCGGCCGGGATCATCAACCGAGAGAAGATCTGCGGTGTGCTGGTACTGACCGCCTTCAGCCAGCGCGAGGTCGTCGAGGAGGCACGCGACGCCGGCGCCCTCGCCTACCTGGTCAAGCCGTTCCAGAAGAGCGACCTCGTCCCCGCGATCGAGGTGGCCATCGGGCGCTTCCGCGAGCTGCGGGCGATGACCGGTGAGATCGACGCCCTCGGCGAGCAGCTCGAAGCCCGCAAGGCGATCGAGCGGGCCAAGGGCATCCTCCAGGACCAGGTCGGCTTGAGCGAACAGGACGCCTTCACCTTCATCCAACGCACGGCGATGAGCGAGCGCTCCAAGATGCGCGAGGTGGCCGATCGCATCGTCGACGGCTCGCTACGGCCCTGACGATGCCGAAGTTGTTGGTGCTGGATGGCAACTCGTTGACGTATCGGGCGTTCTTCGCCCTGCCACAGGACATGGCGACGGCGAGCGGGCAACTGACCAATGCCGTGTTCGGGTTCACGTCGATGTTCATCAACGTGCTCAAGGAGCAGCGGCCGGACTCCGTCCTGGTCGCCTTCGACCGGCCCGAGCCGACGTTTCGTCATCGCTCCGACCCCGACTACAAGGCCAACCGGGACGCCGCCCCCGACTCGCTGCGCCAACAGATGGGTCTGGTGCGCGAGGTGCTCGATGCGCTCGGCGTGGCCACCTGTGAGCTGGCCGGGTGGGAGGCCGACGATCTCATCGCCACGGCCGCCGAGCAGGCCGTGACCCGCGGCGACGACGTCGTCATCGTCACCGGTGATCGCGACGTGTACCAACTCGTGCGCGACCCGCACATCCGGGTGCTGTACAACCGGCGCGGGGTGAGCGACTACGCCCTCTACGACGAGGCCGGAATCATCGAGCGCACCGGGGTCACGCCGGCCCAGTATCCGGAGTACGCGGCCCTGCGCGGCGACCCCAGCGACAACTTGCCGGGTGTGCCCGGCGTGGGGGAGAAGACGGCGGCCAAACTGATCAACAAGTACGGCGGGCTCGACGGCATCTTCGAACACGTCGACGAGCAGACGCCAAAGCTGCGCGAGTCGCTCGGCGCCTCCGAGCCACGGGTGCGCAAGAACCACGAGGTCTCGGTGCTCCGGCGGGATGCGCCGGTGGAGATCCCCGACGACCTCACGATCCGGCCCGATGCCGACGAGGTCAAGCGGCTGTTCGACTTTCTCGAGTTCCGGACCCTGGCCGAACGCCTTGGCGACGCCCTCGGCCCGGCCGCCCCGGTGCTGTCGGCCGAGGATCGCCAGGAACTCGTTGCCGAGGTCATCTCGAGCGAATCGCCAGCGGCGTCGGCCGTCGCGCTCGCGGCGTGCCCGACCGCGGCGCTGGCCGGCGCCTGGGAAGGTGAGCCGGGCCGCTCGCCCCTGCTCGGGCTGGCCGTGGTCACCGATGCCGCCGCCGCCGAGGCGACGTGGATCCCCGCCGAGCACCTCGACGTCGCCGAGGTCGCCGATGCGTTGCGGTCGGTGCCCTTCGTCGCCCACGGGGCCAAGCCGCTGCTGCGCACGCTGCTCGCGCACGGCATCGACGCCACCGGATTGACGCTCGACACCGCCATCGCCGCCTACCTGATCGACCCCGCCGAGTCCCGCTACGACCTCGGGTTGCTGATCGAGCGTCACACGTCGTTCGCGGCGCCTCACGACGAGCCGGCCGCCAAGGGGCAACTCGACCTCGATGGCACGCGGGCCGAACCGACCGATCTCGCCGGCCAGCAAGCCCTCGCCGTTCACCACGTCGCCGCACCGCTGCGCGACACCCTGGCCGAACAGGGAATGGTCGAGCTGTACGACACGGTCGAGAACCCGCTGGTGCGCGTCCTCGCCCGCATGGAGGACCTCGGGGTCGGCGTCGACCGGGCCGAGCTCGAGGCGCTCAACGAACGCTTGACGTCGGAGGTGAAGCGGCTCGGCGACGAGATCCGCCGGGTCGCCAACGAGGCATCGGGTCGTGAGGATCTCAACATCAACTCACCGGTGCAGCTACGCGAGTTGCTGTACGGGCCGCCCCCGTCGGGGCGCGGCCTGACCCCGATCAAGAAGACCAAGACCGGCGCATCGACCGACGCCGCGACGCTCGAGAAGCTGCGCGACGAGTGGCCCGAGTTCATCGGTCCGCTGCTCCAGTACCGCGAGGTGGAGAAGCTGCGGGGCACCTACGGCGCGGGGCTGCTCGCCGAGGTCGCCCCCGACGGACGCATCCATGCGACGTTCAATCAGACCGTCGCCCGAACCGGGCGGCTGTCGTCGGACCGACCCAACCTGCACAACATCCCCGTCCGCCGTGACGAGGGCCGCCTGTTCCGCACCGCCTTCGTCGCCGCCCCCGGCACCCACCTGCTGGTCGCCGACTACAACCAGATCGAGTTGCGGGTCATCGCCCATCTCGCCGCCGATCCCGGTCTGATCGCCGCCTTCACCGGCGGTGAGGACATCCACAACGCCACCGCATCTCGGGTGTTCGACGTCGCACCGGACGCCGTCACCCTCGATCAACGCTCGAAGGCGAAGATGGTCTCCTACGGGTTGGCCTATGGCATGGAGGCCTACGGTCTCGGCCAGCGGCTGAACATCCCGACCGACGATGCGGCCAAGATCCTCGATGCCTACTTCGAGGCGTTCCCGAACGTGAAGGCGTACATGGATGACACCGTCGTGGAGGCCCGCAAGCGCGGGTACACCGAGACGCTGTTTGGTCGTCGCCGTCCGATCCCCGAGTTGCTCAACGGCAACTGGCGGATCCGTCAGGCGGGGGAGCGCCAGGCGATGAACGCCGGCATCCAGGGGCTTGCCGCCGACATCTTCAAGGTCGCGCTGGTGCGCATCGACACCGCGCTCGCCGACGAGAGTCTGGCCAGCCGTCTGGTTTTGCAGGTGCACGACGAGGTGATCGTCGAGGTGCCCGACCACGAACGCGACGTGGTCGGTCCGCTGGTGGTCGAGCTCATGCGTCACGCCGCCGACCGCGGTGAGAACCGGCTCGACGTGCCGCTCGAGGTCAACGTCGCCTGGGGCGCCACCTGGGCCGACGCCAAGGGCTGACGGCATCGTGTGCCGCTCTGGGAGACTGGCCGCATGACGCAGGCGCCGCACGACGACGTCAGCGCCTGGCTGCTCGGCACGTGATCTGAACGCCACCGGGTCGTGGAGCCGAAGGATCGAACCGTGACGAACGCCGGGCCGGCGCGGCCGCTGTGGCTGCGGCTGCTGCTGGTCCCGGTGTCGTGGGGATTGGTCGCCGTCGGGGTGTCGATGCTGATTCGCGCCGACATCGGGGTGGCCCCCTACGACGTGCTCAACACCGGCATCGCCGAGACACTGGACATCGACATCGCGACCGCCTTCCTCGTCGACGCCATCGTGCTGTACCTCGTGGGCTGGGCACTCGGGGGCCGGTTGGGCTGGGCCAGCGTCGCCGGCACCTTCGTGATCAGCCCGATGATCGACGTGTTGCTCGATCGCTGGGACGAGATCGACGCACTGGCCGTGCGCGTTCCGCTGTTCGGCGTCGGGCTGCTCGTACTCTGCGGGTCGGTCGGTCTGGCGGTCCTGACCGAACTGGGTCCGGGGCCGACCGAGGTGTTCATGCTCGGCTTGGTCGCCCGCGGTGCACCGGTCGCCCGCGCCCGGTGGGCCACCGATGGCCTGGTGCTCGGGATCGGGACCCTTCTCGGCGGTGCAATCGGGCCGGGAACGCTCGTGTTCTTGATCGCCTTCGGCCCGATGGTGGCGCGTTGCCTCCGGATCCTGCGGTACACGCCGCCCGCTCGGTTCGTCGAGGTGTGATCCCAACCGACCTCGCCTGGGAACTTCACGGGGTCGGTGGACGTCGGAGTGCTCATGATCTCGATCCCCGTTCCCCGCCGCGCCGCACTCGCGCTCGTCGCCGGCCTCGCCGTGATCTCGGGTTGCGGGGACGCCAACCCGATGTTCTCGCTCGGCGACGACCCCGCCGACGTCGAGTCGGCGGTCGTACCGATCGCGGCCGCCGATCGCAGCGGCATGACCGTGGGTGACATCGTCGTGCTCCCCGATGACCACAAGCTGGTCGGGTCACGGGGCGAGGAGGTCGACGGATTCGACACGGTCGGTGACGGTCGCTATGAGGCCGTCGAGTCCGGTACCTACGAGGTCGTCGCCTACCAGCAGGTGCCCTGCGGCGGCCCGGTGGATGCCTACCCGTCCTACACGATCGAGGTCAGGGCCGCTGGCGAGCCCACCGACGGCGACCGTCCCGCCGGTCTGGTCTCGCCGCGTTCCGTCGTCGCGGTCGACGCGATCGCCTGCGGCTGATCGGGCATCGGTCCGCTCGGGAGGCGAGCGCCGCATTGGCGAATCGCGCGCCGCGGGGCCGCGAGGTCGAACCTTCGATCGGCGGCTTGACGGCTTGGACATTCGCACACCGTCGGCGGCCCAGACTTGTCATCCCCGCCGGCCCTTGGCTCGCCGCCATGACTCGTTGGCCGATCGGGTGCTGCCCGCCATCCGGACCCGGCGTGACCTTCACCGGTGGTCCGTCGCCAACGACCACGGCGGCGAGATGCACATGGCGATCGACGATCTCGAAGCGGCGATGCCCACCATCGATCCACAAGAGGCCTACCGGGTGGCCCATGCTGCGCTCGCCAGCGCCATCAAGGTGATCGCCCGGGCCGGCGTCGCCCCCGGCAAGGTCGTCGACTGGATGATGGCGTGTCAGCTCGATGGCGACGTCGTTCGACCGCGCCGGGTTGGCGTGAGGGCTCGACGCCCGCACGGCGGGATCTGGGTGTGACGACGACGTGGCATCGTGGCGTGATGGTCGAGAACACCAAGGACGCGGCGGTATCGACGGCGAAGCCCGGCGCCGACGACACCAAGCCGGTCACGCCGCCATGGGACCCGCCGCCAGCGACCACGACGACGATGACCTGGGCGCCGGGGGAGGGACCCGAGTCGTTGGAGCTGTCGGTCACGGCCGACTGGACGGTGTTGCGACGCGAGGAGTCGCCCGCGGCGGAGATGTTCGCGGTCGCCTACGTGCTGGCCGATCAGGGGCCCGCCGAGCGTCCGGTCACCTTCGTCTTCAACGGCGGTCCCGGTGCGTCGTCGGCGTACCTCCACGTCGGCGCGGTCGGGCCGCGCCGGGTCGCGCTCCCCGACGACGGGTCGCTGCCGCGGGCGCCGATCCGGCTCGTCGACAACGCCGAGTCGTGGGTGCCCTTTACCGACCTGGTGTTCGTCGACCCCGTCGGCACGGGCCTTTCGCGACCGATACCGCCCGCCGACGAGGCCAAGCCCGGCGCGATCGCTCCGACGTACTGGACCTACGACCAGGACCTGGCGGCGATTCGTGAGTTCATCGGTCGCTGGCTGTCACGCCACGGCCGTTGGGGCTCGCCGATCTACATCGCCGGCGAGAGTTACGGCGGCTACCGCGTCGCCCGACTCGTCCGGTCGCTGCCGGCCGACGAAGGGGTCGGCCTGGCCGGCGCGCTGCTGATCTCACCCGCCATCGAGCTCGGCGGTCTCAACTACACCGACTACGCGCTTGAACCCTTCATCGACGCCGTCCCGACGATGGCCGTCGGCGCCTTCCACCACGGCAGGCGTCGCGTCGACGACGGGCGCAAGGGTCCCGGCGACGCCGACGCGGTGATCGCCGAGGCGGCCGAGTTCGCGACCGGTGACTACGCGGCCGTGCTGGTGCGGGGCGCCGCCGCCGACCCCGACGAGACCATTCGGGTCTACGATCGACTGGCCGACCTCATCGGACTCGAACGCGACCTCGTGCATCGGCTCCACGGTCGTGTGCCCCTCGATCGGTGGGCTCGCGAACTGCTGCACGACGAGGGCCGGGTCGTCGGCTGGTACGACGTCACCCAGACCGCCGTCGACCCGTTCCCGGATCGCCCGGGCTACGAGGGTTCCGAACCGACCCTGTTCGGCCCCAACCCGGCGTTCACGATGGGGATCAACCAGCTGGTCCGCACCGAGCTCGGTATCGACACCGACCGGCGTTACGAGCTGCTCAGCTTCAAGATCAACACGACGTGGTCAACCGACGACGGCCATCACGCGTTCCGGGGGCCGCCGGGCGCCGCCGACGACCTGCGCAACGGGCTGACGCTCGACCCGCACCTGCGGGCGATGATCGTCCACGGGCGCCACGATCTGGTCACCCCGGTGCGCTCGACGGAGCGGTTGATCGATCTGATGCGCCTGGCGCCCGCGACCGCCGAACGCGTCGAGACGCACCGCTACGACGGCGGGCACATGTTCTATGCGATCGCCGCCAGCCGCGAGGCGTTCGCCGCCGATGTCGCAGCGTTCTACCGCGGCGACGATGCGGACGAACCTCGTCGCCGCGGCTTGCGTCGTCGCCGTTGACCACCAGCCGAATCGACACGCCGGTTGCTGTCCGCACGCACCCACCTCGAACCGCGCCGGCGTCGTCACGATGACCCACGGCAGGACGTCCGGGTCGGGCTCGACGGGCCACCGATCAGCACCAGGACCACTGCGCCGGCTCGATCCTGGGCCGTGGGTGTGACGTCGGCCATCGGGCCGACCCGGTGATCGCGCTCGTGTCGTCTCGGCGCCGGTGTCGCCAGCTGCGTGACGGAGGTCACCCAGTGGCTACGTTTCAGACTCATGAAGCTCAACGAGGGACAGGTCGCCGTCGTCACCGGGGGCGGGAGTGGGATCGGCTTGGCCTTGGCCGAGCGGTTCGCCGACGCCGGGCTCAAGCTGATGCTGGCCGATGTCCAGGAGGACGCGCTCGCCGAGGCCGCCACGCTGATCGCCGGGCGCGGCGTCGAGGTCGACACGATGAAGGTCGACGTGAGCAAGGAAACCGAGGTGCAGGCGTTGGCGCAGGCGACCATCGATCGCTTCGGGGGCGTCCACGTGGTCTGCAACAACGCCGGCGTGTCGGGCGCCGGGGACCCCTGGTTCGGACCGATCTCCACGTGGGAGTGGGTGATGGGCGTCAACTTCTGGGGTGTCGTCTACGGCTGCCGGACGTTCTTGCCGCACCTCGCCGGTGGCGGGCACATCGTCAACACGGCATCGGTCGCCGGACTGTTCCCGGGGTTCGCACCGCCCTACGACGCCTCCAAGCACGCCGTCGTGGCGATGACCGAGAGCCTGTATCACGCGATGCAGATGGCCGGGCTACCGATCGGGGTCAGCGTGTTGTGCCCGGGGTGGGTGAACACCAAGATCCTCGACTCCGAGCGCAACTACCCGAGCGAGCTCGGCCCGCCACCCGAGCTCGACGCTGGCGCCGAGGTGATGCGCGGCCACGTCCGACGGGCACTCGCCGAGGGGGCCCAACCGGCCGCCGTGGCCGACGCCGTGCTCGACGCGATCGGCGAGGATCGGTACTGGGTCATCCCGCATCAGTCGTTCCTCGACATCGCCATCGACCGCTGGGGCACGATCGCCGAGCGGATCGACCCGGTGCCGGTGGAACAGACCCCGGGCATGCCACCGCGCGAGCAGATCGTCGCCGAGGTGATGGCGGCGATGGGGATCGCCGGACCCGAGTCGTGAACGACACCGGCCCGGCCGCGTCGTAGGGTCATGCCGGTGAGTTCGCCGGCCGGGAGTCACTGGTTCGAGCCGATCGCCGAGCATCTCGGGTCGGCGTACCTGCGCTACTCGTTCACCAAGGGCACGGCGCAGGAGGTCGACCACGTCATCGACGCGCTGGCCCTGCGTGCAGGCGAGCGGGTCCTCGATGTCGGGTGCGGGCCCGGACGGCATGCCCACGAGCTGGCGCGGCGGGGGATCGAGGTACACGGGGTCGACATCTCGACCCCGTTCATCGAGCTGGCGCGGCGCGACGCACCGACGGGAGCGACCTTCGAACGTCTCGATGCCCGCTCGATGCCGTTCACCGCAGCGTTCGACGCCGCGATCTGCCTGTGTCAGGGGGCGTTCGGGCTGATGACGGCCAACGGTGACGACGATGTCGTCCTCGACGGCATCGTCCGCTCGCTGCGGCCGGGCGGGCGGCTGGCCCTGAGCGCCTTCAACGCCTACTTCGCGGTCAAGTACCACGACGAGGCGACCTTCGACGCCGCCACCGGGGTGTCCCACGAGCGGACCGAGGTGCGGGACCCCACCGGCCGCTCCGAGACCGTCGACCTGTGGACCGGGTGCTACACGCCCCGTGAGCTGCGGCTCCTCGCCGCCCGGGCCGGGCTCGTCGTGGACGCCATCAGCAGCGTGGAACCTGGCGCCTACCGCCGCGACCCGCCCACCATCGAATCGGCCGAGTATCTGGTGATCGCCCACCGACCGTGACCGCGCTCGCCGGTGGGGTGGCGCGACGGGCTTGCTAGCCTGATCACCCGCGTTGCGCGCCCGCGCGGGCCGCACGTTCCCGCCCACCTGACAGCCCGTCCGAAAGCAGCCCGTTCCTTGTCCGACACCACCCTTGCCCCCTCACCCAGCGCCGACGAGGCCCCCGCCGAGAACACCGGCGGGTTCGGCACCTTCGACGAGGACGGCAACTACACCCCACGCCAGGTCGTCGCCGACGACCTTGGCATGTCCTTTGCCGACGCCGTGGATGGCACGCTGGTCGACGTCGAGGACGGCCAGATGGTCAACGGCACCATCGTCAAGATCGACAAGGACGAGGTGCTGCTTGACATCGGGTACAAGAGCGAAGGCGTCATCCCCTCGCGCGAGCTGAGCATCCGCAACGACGTCGACCCCAACGAGATCGTCTCCCTCGGCGACAAGGTCGAGGCCCTCGTCCTTCAGAAGGAGGACAAGGAAGGCCGTCTGCTGCTGTCCAAGAAGCGGGCGCAGTACGAGCGGGCCTGGGGTCGCATCGAGCAGCTCAAAGAAGACGACGGCATCGTCGAGGGACCGGTCATCGAGGTCGTCAAGGGCGGCCTGATCGTCGACATTGGGCTCCGTGGCTTTCTGCCCGCCTCGTTGGTCGAGCTGCGCCGGGTGCGTGATCTGCAGCCCTACGTCGGCCAGCAGATCCAAGCCAAGATCATCGAGCTGGACAAGAACCGCAACAACGTGGTCCTCAGCCGTCGCGCCCATCTGGAAGAGACCCAGAAGGAGTCGCGCGACCAGTTCCTCAACAACCTCAAGGTCGGCGAGGTCCGCCACGGCACCGTGTCGTCGGTCGTCAGCTTCGGCGCCTTCGTCGACCTCGGCGGCATGGACGGCCTCATCCACGTCAGCGAGCTGTCGTGGAAGCACGTCGACCATCCGGGCTCGGTCGTCGCCGTCGGCGACGAGGTCGACGTCCAGGTGCTCGATGTCGACATGAGCCGTGAGCGCATCAGCCTCTCGCTCAAGGCCACCCAGCAGGATCCGTGGCAGGAGTTCGCCTCGACCCACGAGGTCGGCCAGCTCGTGTACGGCCGGGTCACCAAGCTGGTGCAGTTCGGTGCGTTCGTCCAGGTCGGCGATGGCATCGAAGGGCTCGTGCACATCTCGGAGATGTCGACCCACCACGTCGACAGTCCCGACCAGGTCGTCACGCCCGGTGAGGAGCTGTGGGTCAAGATCATCGATCTCGATCTCGGTCGCCGCCGGATCAGCCTGTCGATCAAGCAGGCCGCCGAGGGCGGCGAGCTGGCCGAGGAGTACCGCGATCACTTCGAGGTCGACGAGCACGGCAACTGGACCGCCGGCGACACCGACGCCGAGCGCGAGGCCGCCTGGTCCGAGTACTACGGCGACGACGCGGCGGCACCGGCGACCGACGAGTCTGGCGAGCCGGCCGAAGCGGTCGAACCGGCGGAGATGACCGAGGCGCCGGTCGGGCCGCCGGCCGAGTGACGTCCCGACGCTGAGCGCCAACCGAAGCGCGCCATGATCCTGGTCGCCCTGACGGGTGGGATCGGTTCCGGGAAGTCAAGCGTGTCGCGCCTGCTGGCCGAACGGGGCGCCGTGATCGTCGACGCCGACGCCATCGTCCACGAGCTCCAGGCCGCCGGAATGCCGCTGCTCGCGGTGCTCGCCGAGCGATTCGGTGACGAGATCATCAAACCCGACGGATCACTGGATCGGCCAGGGCTGGCCGCGATCGCCTTCGCCGACGAGCAGGCGCTGAAGGACCTCAACGAGATCGTTCACCCGGCGGTACGAGACGAGATCGCGCGGCGGATCGATGCGGAACGAGACACCGACCGGGTCGTGGTGCTCGACACCCCGTTGCTCAGCGTCACCGAGGGTCACGAGTTCGCCGCGACCATCGTCGTCGACACCCCGGTGGAGGTCGCCATCGAGCGTCTCGTCGGGCAGCGTGGGATGAGCGAGAACGACGCCCGGGCCCGCATCGCCAAGCAGATCACCCGCGACGAACGCAACGCCAAAGCCGACCGAGTGATCGACAACTCGGCCGACCGATCTCACCTCGAGGGTCAGATCGAACCGCTGTGGGGATGGCTCGGCGCGCTGTCACCGGCCCGCTGACGCGACCTCGACCCGGTGGCGGTGACCTGCTGCCCTCGACGTTTGGAGCCGGGTCTCGGCGGACCAGGCTGGGGTGCATGGCCACAGGCGGATCACCTCTTGCAAACTCGTCGGACCCGACCAGAGCGCTGCGTCGGGAGATGCGCACCCTGGCCGACGAGCTCCGCCAGCTCCAATTGCTGTTCGTGCGGGTGGCGGTCGGCTTCAGCGTCGCGGTCATCGGCGTCAGCCTCGTGATACCGCTCTACACCGACAACGGCATGACCGTGCGCATCCTCACCGCCGCGTTCCAGGACATCGGCGGAGAGGAAGCGCAAGCCCCCTTCACCATCGGCTACCTCGGGCTACTCGTGGTGCTCGCCGTGCTGGTCTGGACGCTGGTGGCGCAGGTCGGAACGGGACTCGCTCCTGGCTCGTCGTGGTATCGCTCGACCGCCCTCGTCCTGTCGATTCTCGGTGCCTGCATCGTCTGTCTGATGTCGCTCACGGCCGCGGGGACCGATGATGCCGACTCGGCCGGCGGGTGGGGCGGTCTACTGCTCCTGGGTGGCCTGGCCCTGGCGACCGTCATCGTGCAGTCGGCCCGGTGGCGCCCGCTCTGGGTCGAGGACGTGTGACCGGGACCCGACCGACCCGCCTCTCACGAACAGACGTTCGATGGTAGTCTAGACGCCGATGGCGAGCACCGACTCCCGTGCCGATTCATCGGCTTCCGCCCCCGCCGCGGGCCCCGACATCACCCGAGACATCGCGCTCGCCGGGGCGGCGGCGCCGGCACCCGATCTCTCCCGCCTGCTCGAACAGGACCGTGAGCGTCCGTTCCAGGTGGTGTCCGAGTTCGCGCCGGCCGGCGACCAGCCGGCGGCCGTCGCCGGTCTCAGTGCCGGCATCGAGCGGGGGGACCGGTTCCAGACGCTGCTCGGCATCACCGGCTCGGGCAAGTCGGCGACGATCGCGTGGACGATCGAACGCACCCAGAAGCCCACGCTGATCCTGGCCCCCAACAAGAGCCTGGCCGCCCAGCTCGCCCAGGAGATGCGCGAGTTCTTCCCCCACAACCGGGTCGAGTACTTCGTCAGCTACTACGACTACTACCAGCCCGAGGCCTACATCGCCAGCAGCGACACGTACATCGAGAAGGACAGCTCGATCAACGACGAGATCGACCGGCTGCGGCACTCGGCCACCGCCGCCCTGCTCACCCGCCCCGACGTCATCGTCGTCGCCTCGGTCTCGTGCATCTACGGCATGGGTAACCCCGACGAGTACCGCGGTCAGCTCATCGACCTGTCGGTCGGGGTCGACTACGACATGCGCTCGATCCTACGACGCCTCGTCGACCTGCAGTTCGACCGCAACGACGCCGTGCTCGGCCGCGGTCGCTTCCGCGTGCGCGGCGACACGATCGAGGTCCACCCCTCCTACGAGGAGACGGTGCTGCGCATCGAGATGTTCGGCGACACCGTCGAGCGGCTGACCGTCATCGACCCGATCACCGGCGAGACGCTGCGCGAGCTGGAGCGCACGCAGATCTTCCCGGCCACCCACTACGTCGCCGGTGCCGAGCGGATGCAGCGGGCGATGACCCAGATCGAGGCCGAGCTCCAGGAGCGGCTGGCCTACTTCGAACGCGAGGGCAAGCTGCTCGAGGCCCAGCGGTTGCGGATGCGCACCCAGTACGACCTCGAGATGATGGGCGAGGTCGGCTACTGCAGCGGCATCGAGAACTACTCGATGCACATCGACGGCCGGGACTTCGGCGAACCGCCGTTCACCCTGCTCGACTACTTTCCCGATGACTACCTCTTGGTGATCGACGAGAGCCACCAAGCGGTGCCGCAGCTGCACGGCCAGTACGAGGGCGACCGCAGCCGCAAGGATCAGCTCGTCGAGCATGGCTTCCGGCTGCCCTCGGCGCGTGACAACCGACCGCTGACGTTCGAGGAGGTGCTCGAACGGATCAATCAGGCGGTGTTCATGTCGGCGACACCGGGTGGATACGAGCTGCGCGTCTCCGATCAGGTCGTCGAGCAGATCGTCCGGCCGACCGGACTGGTGGACCCCGAGGTGGTCATCCGCCCGACCAAGGGCCAGATCGACGACCTCATCGAGAACGTCAACGCACGGGTCACCAAGGGCGACCGGGTGCTGGTGACGACGCTGACCAAGAAGATGGCCGAGGACCTCACCGACTACCTGCTGGAACAGGGGCTCCGGGTCCGCTACCTGCACTCGAACATCGACACGATCCAACGCATCGAGATCCTCCGAGCGCTCCGTCTGGGGGAGTTCGACGTACTGGTCGGCATCAACCTGTTGCGGGAGGGCCTCGACCTCCCCGAGGTGTCGCTGGTCGCGATCCTCGACGCCGACAAGGAAGGCTTCCTGCGCTCGGAGACGTCGCTGGTGCAGACGATCGGGCGGGCCGCCCGCAACGTCGATGGCCAGGTGATCATGTACGCCGACAAGGTCACCGACTCGATGCAGAGGGCGATCGATCTGACCAACCGACGTCGCGACGCGCAGATGGCCTACAACGCCGAGCACGGGATCAACCCGCAGACGATCCGCAAGGCCGTCGGCGACATCCTCTCGCTGCTGCGGCCTGACGACATGAAGACGGCCCCGGTACCCGGTCGTGACCGTCGCCGCCAGCGCGAACGGGACAAGGTGCAGCGCGACCTCAAGTCGTTGCCGCAGCAGGAGATCGCCCGCCTCGTCCAGACGCTCGAAGAGGAGATGCACACGGCAGCCGCCGACCTCAAGTTCGAGTACGCCGCCCGACTGCGTGACGAGATCAACGAGCTGCGACGCGAGGTCCGCGACGCCGGCTGAGCGTCACCGAGTGTCGCGGCTGCTGGCGGGGGCGGCCTGGGTGCGGACCTCGTAGACCAACTGGTAGCCAAACATCGTCGGCCAGGCGCGAGTTCCGAGCCGGTCGGCGGCGGCGACCGCGGCGCGCAGCGAGCGGGGCCTCGATGGCGTCCGTGCACCCGCCGGGGCGGCGCCACGATCGGCGACTTCGAGGGGCACGCCGGTGACCCCGCGGTGGACGATGCGCAGCCCGGTTCGGGCGAGCAGGCGTTCGAGGCTGCGGCGGGTGAAGAACCGCACGTGGCCACGGTCGAGGATGCCACGGCGGTCGTAGTCAAACCGGCCGACGACGACCCGTGCCCGCGGGTACCAGTGGGCGAAGTTCGGCACGCTGATCAGCAGGCGGCCGCCGGGGCGGACCCGGTCGGCCGCCTGCTTGAGCAGCCGCTCGGGATCGGTGACGTGCTCGAGCACGTCGGCCAGCACGACCACGTCGAAGCCGTCGCCCACCTCGTCGGGCAACCCGGCGTCGAGGTCGGTCTCGACGAACTCGTCGACCCGGTCCATCACGCCGTCGTGCTTGGCGACGTCGACCCCGACCACGCGGTGGCCGAGGTTGCGCGCCGCGGCCCCGAAGCTGCCGTCGGAGCACCCGATGTCGAGCACCCGGCCCGGTGGGTGGGCGCCGAGCCATCCGAGCAGCACCCGGTGCGAGCTGCCCGCGTCGGCCTTGATCTCGTAGGCCTCGGAGTTGAACGCCAGCTCGCCGGACCCGAACCCCAGCTTGTGGAGGCGGTACCGGGTGGCGTCGACCACGACATCCTTGGCGTAGGCCATCCCGTTGACGTGGCAGATCTCGTCGCCGTAGTACGTCGGGATCGGCACCTCGACGATCCGCTTGCCGGCCTCGCGGAGCTGGAGAATGATCTCGGTGTCGAAGTCGAAGCCATCGGAGTTGCGCCCGAACGGAACGTCCGCCAGGGCGTCGACCCGGTAGGCGCGGTACCCGCTGTGCCACTCGGTGAGGTCGAGCCCGGCCAGACGGTTCTCGACCCCGGTGAGGATCCGGTTCCCGACGAACTTGTAGAGCGGCATCCCGCCGGCCCGGGCGGCGTGCTTGGTCAGCATGCGTGAGCCGAACACCGCGTCGGCGTCGCCGGCCTCGAGCGGGGCGATCAGATCCTCGATCACCTCGGGTGCGTATTGGCCGTCGCCGTGGAGCAGGACGACGATGTCGAGCCCGCGCTCGATCGCCCATCGATAGCCGTGCTTCTGGTTCCCGCCGTAGCCGAGGTTGACCGGGTGACGCTCGACGGTCAGCGGGATGTCGGCGCCCTCCTGGTAGGCGAGACCCTGCTCGAACGTGTCGTCGGCGCTGGCGTCGTCGCAGACCAGCACGTGATCGACACGCTGTCGGAACGACCGGGGCAGCCGGTCGAGCACATCGGCCAGCGTCGTGGCCGCGTTGTAGGCCACGACCAGCACTCCGATCCGAGCGTCGACCACCGGAGGCGGAACCATGGGGGCCAACGCTAGCTGGGGTTTCGTGAGCCACCGCGACGACGACACACGGCCGACACCGGAACATGTGTTCGGTGATAGCCTGGCGGCCGATGGCCCCCCGCAAGTCGGCGGTGCGCGACGAGCCGAAGATCGTCGTTCGCGGCGCCCGTGAGCACAACCTCCGCAACGTCAACGTCGAGCTGCCGCGCGACCGGCTGATCGTGTTCACCGGGCTCTCGGGGTCGGGCAAGTCCAGCCTGGCCTTCGACACCATCTACGCCGAGGGCCAACGCCGCTACGTCGAGTCGTTGTCGTCCTACGCCCGGCAGTTCCTCGGGCAGATGGACAAGCCCGACGTCGACGTGATCGAGGGGTTGTCGCCGGCCATCTCGATCGACCAGAAGTCGGCCAGCCGTAACCCACGGTCCACGGTCGGCACCATCACCGAGGTCTACGACTACCTCCGGCTGCTGTACGCCCGGATCGGCATCCAACACTGTCCCGACCACGGCACACGCCTCGAGCGCCAGACCCCCCAGCAGATCGTCGACCGGGTGATGCAACTTCCCGAGGGAACCCGGTTTCAGGTGCTGGCACCGGTCGTGCGGGGCCGCAAGGGCGAGTACGACACCCTGATGGAGGATCTGTCGGCGCAGGGCTACGTCCGGGCGCGCGTCGACGGCGAGACCATCGACATCGACGAGTTCCTCAAGCGTGAGACGCGCCTGGCCCGCTACGAGCAGCACACGATCGAGGTCGTCGTCGATCGGTTAGTGATGCGCGAGGGCATCGAGCGCCGGCTGACCGATTCGCTGGAGGCAGCCCTCAAGCTCGCCGACGGCGTCGCCGAACTCCAGCTGGTGATGCGCGAGGGAGAGACCAACCCGCTCGGCGAGGACGCCGACGACGTGCTCACCTTCAGCGAGCACCTCGTGTGCCCCGTCGACGGCCGCGGCTTCGAGGAGCCGGCACCACGCAACTTCTCGTTCAACTCGCCCTACGGCGCCTGCGAGGCGTGCGATGGCCTCGGCACGACGTTCGAGATCGACCCCGAGCTGGTGGTCCCCGATTCGGACCTGTCGGTCAACGACGGCGCGCTGGCGCCGTGGCGAAGCGCCCAGACGCAGTACTTCACCCGGATGCTCGCCTCGGTGGCCGAGGTCCACGGGATCGATCTGGACGCCCCGTGGTCCCGCCTCAATGCCAAGCAGCAGAAGGTGCTGTTGCAGGGTTCCAAGGGCAACCTGACGGTCAAGTATCGCAACCGCTACGGGCGCCAACGCCAGTACAACACCGAGTACGAAGGGGTGATCCCGTGGCTCCGTCGGCGCCATGAGGGGGCCGACTCCGACTGGGCGCGCGAGCAGTACGAGGGGTACATGCGCGAGGTGCCATGCAAGGCGTGTGGTGGCGCTCGTCTCAAGCCGGCGACGTTGGCCATCACGATCAACGGCCGCAACATCTCGGAGGTCTGCGATCTATCGATCGGGGAGTCGGCCAAGTTCCTCGCCGCGCTGGAGCTGACCGAGCGGGAGCGCCTGATCGCCGAGCGCGTGACCAAGGAGATCAACGCCCGCCTCGGGTTCCTGCTCGATGTCGGGCTCGACTACCTCACCCTGTCGCGGGCGGCCGGCACGCTCGCCGGCGGTGAGGCCCAGCGCATCCGTTTGGCCAGTCAGATCGGCTCCGGGTTGGTCGGCACGCTGTACGTGCTCGACGAGCCGTCGATCGGCCTCCACCAGCGTGACAACCGGCGATTGATCGACACGCTGACCCGGCTGCGCGACCTGGGCAACACGGTCATCGTCGTCGAGCACGACGAGGAGACGATCCTCGAGAGCGACTGGATCGTCGACATCGGTCCGGGCGCCGGCGAGCACGGCGGTGCCGTCGTGTACAGCGGGCCGGTCCCGGGCATCAAGAAGGCCAAGGAGTCGATCACCGGCCGCTATCTCAGCGGCCGAGAGGTCATCCCGACGCCGACGGGTCGTCGCCCCCAGCTCGGCGGCGAGCTGGTCGTGCTCGGCGCCCGCGAGCACAACCTGCAGAACATCGACGTGCACATCCCGCTCGGCAACTTCGTGGCGGTCACCGGCGTGTCGGGTTCGGGCAAGTCGACGCTGGTGCGCGACATCCTGTTGCCGGTCCTGATGCAACGGATCTACAAGTCGAAGACCCCGGCCGGCAAGCACCGGCGGATCAACGGCATCGAGCAGCTCGACAAGGTCATCGACATGGACCAGTCGCCGATCGGGCGCACCCCGCGCTCCAACCCGGCGACCTACACCGGTGTGTTCGACAGCATCCGCAAGCTGTTCGCCTCGACCAACGAGGCCAAGGTGCGCGGCTACCTCCCGGGCCGGTTCAGCTTCAACGTCAAGGGGGGCCGCTGCGAAGCCTGCGCCGGTGACGGCACGATCAAGATCGAGATGCACTTCCTGCCCGACGTGTACGTGCCGTGCGAGGTGTGCAAGGGTGCGCGGTACAACCGCGACACGCTCGACATCGAGTTCAAGGGCCGCAACATCGCCGACGTGCTCGACATGCCGGTCGCCGAGGCGGTCGAGTTCTTCGCCAACCAACCCGGCATCGCCCGCTACATGCAGACGCTGATGGACGTCGGGCTCGGCTATGTCCGGCTGGGGCAGCCGGCGCCCACACTGTCGGGCGGCGAGGCGCAGCGGGTCAAGCTGGCCACCGAGCTGGCCAAGCGTTCCACCGGACACACGATCTACCTGCTCGACGAGCCGACGACCGGTCTGCACTTCGACGACGTCCGCCGCCTGCTCACCGTGTTGTCACGTCTGGTCGACCAGGGCAACACCGTGCTCGTGATCGAGCACAACCTCGACGTCATCAAGACCGCCGACTGGCTGATCGACCTCGGTCCCGAGGGCGGCAGCGGCGGTGGCACCATCGTCGCCGAGGGTCCGCCCGAACACGTCGCCGCCGTCGATGCCAGCCACACCGGCCGCTACCTCCGCGACCTCGTCTAACACCTGGGGTCAGACCCCAAGTGTTAGGG
>JBKEAH010000132.1:0-65258 GCA_047972065.1 Desertimonas sp. | reverse complement strand
ATGTGGGCCCGCATCGCGTTGTTGCTGACAAAGGGTGGGGTGGGGTCAGCTGGCGGCTTTGCGTTGACGCGAACCCGTTTTACGGGGGACCAACGTCGGGTTGGCCTTGTCACGCACCGTGTCGGCATTGATGACGACCTTGCCGATGTCGCCGCGTCCGGGCAGCTCGTACATCGTCTGCAACAACACCTCTTCGAGGATCGCCCGCAGGCCGCGCGCCCCGGTGCCTCGCAGCAGGGCCAGGTCAGCAACCGCTTCCAGACCATCGTCGCTGAATTCGAGTTCGACATCTTCGAACTCGAACACCTTCTGGTACTGCTTCACCAGCGCATTGCGGGGCTCGGTGAGAATGCTCACGAGCGCGTCACGGTCAAGCGCGCGCACGACGCCGACCATCGGTAGACGGCCCATGAACTCGGGGATCATCCCGACCTTGATGAGATCTTCGGGGAGCACCTGGGCGAACAACTCGCCCGCGTCGCGATCGCGTTTGGCCCGAACGGTTCCGTGGAACCCGACGCCTTGTTTGCCTATTCGCTGTTCGATCACCTTTTCGAGCCCGGCGAACGCGCCACCCAAGATGAACAGCACGTTGGTCGTGTCGATCGTGATGAACTCTTGGTGCGGGTGCTTGCGCCCGCCCTGAGGCGGTACCGAGGCCTGGGTGCCTTCGAGGATCTTGAGGAGAGCCTGCTGGACGCCTTCACCGCTGACGTCACGGGTGATCGACGGGTTCTCGCTCTTGCGGGCGACCTTGTCGATCTCGTCGATGTAGATGATCCCGGTCTCGGCCCGCTTGGTGTCGAAATCGGCTGCCTGAATCAACTTGAGGAGGATGTTCTCGACGTCCTCACCGACGTAGCCGGCCTCGGTCAGCGCGGTCGCGTCGGCGACCGCGAACGGCACGTTGAGCATGCGCGCCAAGGTCTGGGCGAGATGCGTCTTGCCGCACCCGGTCGGACCGAGCAGCAGGATGTTCGACTTCGCCAACTCGACGTCGTCACGACGCCCGACGGTCGCGTTCTGCTGGTACTGGATCCGCCGATAGTGGTTGTACACCGCGACCGAGAGGATCTTCTTGGCGCTCTCCTGGCCGACGACATAGTCGTCGAGGAAGGCGCGGATCTCACGCGGGTTGGGCAGCTGGTCGAAGGTCAGCTCGGAGGTCTCGGTGAGCTCCTCCTCGATGATCTCGTTGCACAGATCGATGCACTCGTCGCAGATGTAGACACCCGGCCCGGCGATGAGCTTGCGCACCTGCTTCTGCGACTTGCCGCAGAACGAGCACTTCAACAGCTCGCCCGTGTCTCCGAACTTGGCCATCTACAGCGTTCCTCGGCCACGCAGGCGCAACGGCGTTCCCCGGCGACGCATGGGCACTCGCTCGCTGACGCTCACTCGTTCGCACACCGCCACGCGGCCGTTGGTGATCACCTCACGATCATGGCACACGGCACTCAGCGGATCGCTCCGCTGCGGTCGGCAAGCTCCCGCGACTCGATCACGTCGTCGATGATGCCGTACGCCAACGCCTCGTTCGCTTCCATCACGAAGTCGCGGTCGGTATCGGCGTGCACGCGCTCCAGCGGCTGGCCGGTGTGCTTGGCCAGCAGCTCCTCGAGCAGGTCGCGCATCCGCAGGATCTCCTTGGCGGCGATCTCCAGATCGGTCACCTGGCCGTAGCCGACCTGCCCGTGGGGCTGGTGCAGCAGGATCCGCGAGTGCGGCAGCGCCAGCCGCTTTCCCTTGGTGCCCGCCGCCAGCAACACCGCGGCGGCCGAGGCGGCCTGGCCGAGACAGATCGTGGCGATGTCGTTGCGGATGAACTGCATCGTGTCGTAGATCGCGAACAGCGAGGTGATGTCACCACCCGGGCTGTTGATGTAGATGTTGATGTCCTTGTCCGGGTTCTCGGACTCGAGGTGGATCAACTGGGCGCAGATCAACGAGGCGATCTGATCGTCGATCGGCGTCTGCAAGAAGATGATGTTCTCCTTGAGCAACCGGCTGTACAGGTCATAGGCCCGTTCGCCGCGGCTGGTCTGCTCGACGACGTTGGGGACGAGGTAGTTCTGGGGGTTCATGACGTGGCCTCCTCGGTCTCGTCAGCTGCGGGCTCATCGGCCGATTCGGGGTCGCGGTGGTCGACGTCGGCGCTGTCGAGATGCTCGCCGTCGGCGTCGTCGCGGTGACCGAGGACGAGGTCACGATCGAGCTCGGCGCCATCGGCGTCGACGAAACGAACGTGGTGGACCAGCCAATCGAGCGCCTTTGACTTGCGGATCTGCGCGACCAGTTCGGGAACCAGGTCGTTCTGCTCGTAGGCCTTGCGGACCTTGTCGGGCTTCTCGTTCATCTGCAGGGCGATGCGCTGGTACTCGGCACCGAGATCTCCCTCGTCGGCGTCGAGGGCCTCGGCCGCCGAGACGGCGCGGAGCGCGAGGTCGACCTTCACCGCTTGCTCGGATGCACCGCGCAGACCCTCGACGAAGCTCGCCGCATCCTGACCGGTGGCCGAGAACCACTGATCCATGTCGATGCCGCTCTGCTGGAGCTGCCCGACGGTGGCCTCGACCCGCCGTGACAGATCGGCGTTGACCATCGCCTCGGGTGCGTCGATCTCGGTGAGCGCGGTCAGTGCGGCGGTGACGTCGCCGACCAGGCTCTGGCGGATCCGGTTCAGCTTCTGCGTCTCGACCTGCTGTCGCAGCCCGTCGCGCCACGCCTCGACGGTGTCGAACTCGCCGAGGTTGTCGGCCACCCACTCGTCGTCGACATCGGGCAGCACGTGCTCTTGCACGTTGGCGACCGACACGACGAAGTCGGCCGGCTCCTCGGTGCCCTTGGGGGTGGCGCTGAACTCGAGCCGGTCGCCCGCCGAGACACCGAGGAGCTGCTCGTCGAAGTCCTCCGCGACCCAGCCCTGACCGATCTGGTAGGACCAATCCTCGGTGTTGAGCCCGGTGACCTCCTCGCCGTCACGGGTTGCGGCCAGATCGATCGTGACGTAGTCGCCGTCGGCGGCGGGCCGCTCGACGGTCGTCAGCGTGCCGTGTCGTCCCCGCTCGGCGTCGACCGCCGAGTCGATCTCCTCGTCGGTGACCGCCGGGTTGGCCAGGGTCACCTGGAGGCCGTCATAGCCGGGAACGGTGATCTGGGGACGGATCTCACAGGTGGCGTCGAACTCGATCGGCCCCTCGTCCTCACCGGCCTTCAGCTCGACCTCGGGGGTGGCGATCAGGTCGACGTCGTGCTCGCGCACCGCCTTGGCGAGGTACTCGGGGATCGAGTCCTGGAGTGCCTGCTGGCGGGCGGGAGCCACGCCGATGCGCGCCTCGAGCACCCGGCGGGGGGCCTTTCCGGCGCGGAACCCGGGCAGCCGCACCTCGCGTGCCAGCTTCCGGAACGCCTGGTCGATGTTGCGATCGAACTCGGTCTCGTCGACGTTGACCGAGAGCTTGACCTTGTTCCCCTCGAGGGTCTCCAGCGAACTCTTCACAGAGCAGCGAGGCTATCGACCACCTCCTCCCACCGGATTCGGGGTCGGCTACCGAAGCCGAATCTTCGCCACGGGCTGCCGCGCCGGGCAGAATGGAGGGGTGCCGTTCTGGAAGCCCCACGCCCTGGCCACGCCCCACGAGGGGCAGCTCGACCTACGCACCGGCGACAAGGTGACCGCCAGCGTCGACCTGCCCGGCGTTCCCGAGGGCACGGCCGGCAAGGTGATCTTGGCCAACGGCTTCAACTGGTTCCGCTACCGGGTGCTGTTCGAGAACGGTGTCGAGCTCGGCGATCTCGATCACCGCAACCTCGCCCCGACCGGCAAGGCCGCCAAGCGTCTGGCCAAGGCCGCAGCCAAGAGCAGCTGACCCGTACACTCGGGCCCGCCGCGGGGAGTGGCGCAGCTTGGTAGCGCACCTGCTTTGGGAGCAGGGGGCCGGGGGTTCAAATCCCCCCTCCCCGACCACGAAAGCCCTTCTCGATCGGTAGATCGGTTCAGCGCCTCGCCAGCGACCAAAGGGTCCAGGTTCGGCGGCTGGGCCGGCCACCGGTCGTCTCGGCCACCACAGCCGACACCATCGGGCAGTGGCGGGCCGCTGGCTGCTCGTTCCAGGCCATCGCCGCCGCACTGAACGCCAACGGAACCCCCACCGCTCACGGCCGGCGTGAGTGGTACCCATCCACGGTCCGGTCGATCCATCGGCGGTGGGCAGCATGAGCCGGCGATCCTTCGGCAGCGTGCGCCGCAGGCCCAACGGCAAGTGGGAAGCGCGCTACCGAGACGACCGTGGCGGCGTCCACTATCGCTACTTCGTCACCAAGGGGGAAGCCGACGCCTACCTGGCAAGGGTGCGGACCGACCAGCTTCGCGGCGAGTGGCTCGACCCTCGGCTCGGCCGCACCACCGTGAGCGAGTGGGCCGAGACGTTCATGCAGTCGAAGCGCGACATTCGCCTACGCACGCGCGAGCTCTACGACTGGATGCTGGCGCTGCACATCCTCCCGACGTTCGGTCGATACCAACTCGTCCAGGCGCAACCCGCCGACGTCGAGGCGTGGATGACCACGCTCCACGCGAACCCGAAGCTGTCGCCGTCGTCGGAGCAGAAGGCGCTCAGGCTGTTCAGCCAGATCATGAAGATGGCGGTCCTCCACCGCCGCATCCCCTTCAACCCCTGCGAACACGTCGCGTCTCCGAAGTGGAAGGCCGGAGAGATGCTGTTCCTGTCCCCCGGCCAGGTGGCCGACCTGTCGGAAGCGATCGCAGCGCATCATCCGCAGTGGCGAGCGCTCGTGCCGCTGGCAGCCTTCGGCGGGCTCCGGTGGGGCGAATGCGTCGGGCTGCCGCTGAAGAACCTGGACCCGCTCCACTCACGCGTGCGGGTCGACCAGCAGTTGCATCGTGACGGCGGGTGGACGAGCCGAAGACGACGCAGTCGCGGCGATGGGTGAAGCTGCCCCGGTGGCTGAGCGACCAGTTGGACGCGGCTCGCGCCCTCCGTCAGCCAGCCGACCACCTGCCACCCGACCAGGCTGGGTTGCTGTTCCTCACTCGGGTCGGCACGCCGATGCAGTACAACTCGACGTGGCAGCGCCGGGTCTGGAGAGCGTCGGTCACGGCTGCACTGCCGGAACCGCTCCACGGCCTGCGGTTCCACGACCTTCGGCACACGGCGGTTGCGATCGCGTTGGACTCGGCGTCGCAGTCCGGTCACCCGCTGAATCCGAAGCAACTACAGGAGCGGATGGGTCACAGCACCATCACCGTCACGTTGGACCGCTACGGGCACCTGTTCGACGGACACGACGACGACGTGGTGAATGCGATGGCGGACCCGTTCGCCAACCGGCCGGCGACCGCCGCCGTGACCCGGATGGCCTAGGTCTGATCGTTGCCCTCGACGTCGGCTGCTAACGCCATGACGCCTTCGTCCCACGACGGAGCCTTCACGCTTCCGACCGCGGTTCCGTCGGCGATGCGGTAGAGGGTCACCTCCCACGGACCACCGGAAACGGCGTGGCCCCCGAACGTGAACCCGGCGCTGTGGATCTTCTCGACCGCGTCGTCCTTGGTCATCGCGCCACCCTACGGGGACCCGCTCTCAGCAATCGGTGGTTTCATGGTCGACTCCCCCACTCGTGAAGACCGAGTTCGCGGCGGACTTGCGCGATTACGTATCCGACAGCGGCTTGCCACCCCTTCTCCCGCCGCAGTTTGACCACTGAGCTCACGTGCTCCGGACGCCAGTTGCGGGCCTCGGCTTTGTCGGCGTCGGAGACGTGGACTGCAAGGCCGCGCTTGCCTTGTGTCCAAGCCTGCATTTCGGTACGAATCCGCTTCGCTTCCTCCACGAGCTCGTGGAGGCCTTTGTCGTCCTGGAGAGCGGGGCCGTAGGCGTCAAGATCGATGATGTATTCCTCCGGTCCGTACTGGCGACCATCTAGACCCTCGTATGTCAAGATCGCAGCAATCCGCATGGGGAGACCGGCGTCGCGGCGTTCTGGGAAAGTGTCCAGGAAATAGCGCAGGCGGTGACCTGGCGGCATTGTTGGAAGACCCGAAGTGAAGATCGGCGAATCGGCCCAGGTCGGAATCCCCTCCCGGCACCTGAGATCAGTGGGCAACTTCACCCGAACATTGCGAGCCGTGATGTTCCCCACATTGCGGATGGCAATGTTCACGATTATCGACCTCATGCTCAACTCGGCAACGACGAAGGGGCGATTCTGCTCAGCACGAAGCCGTCGCGCCTCCTGCAACTGCCACCAGGCGAACACCGCCAGGGCCACGTAGACGCCGATCGTTGCCCAGACGCCGATCATCGCCCAGGTGTTGACACCGATTGCAACCATGCCCTCGATCCTCGCGGGTGGGTGTGACGGCCGGGCGGACGTCAAGAAGCCCCGACCCCTTCCCTTCCCTGCGGAGAGTTGAGGCCGGGGCTTCTGGCTGGCGTGGGCTACTTGGCGGCTGTGATCGCTGCCAGCTTCACGGTGCGGGTCTTGTCGCCGTCGTTGAACGTGACGTTGCCGCCCTTGGCGCTGGTCACCTTGGCGACGTGGATGTCCTCGGTGCCGTGCTTACGGGTGACCACGATCGTTCGACCCGTGATGGCTTCACGCACCGCGTCCAGGTCGGCCCCGTTAAGGTCGAGCGGCTGCACGTTGGTCGCTGACCGAGTTGCGAGCACGCTTTCGGTGTGCGGGCGCACCTGAGAGCTGTAGGCCCGCCGTGCGGCCCCAGGGCTGCCCAGGCCGAGCGCACGAGCCACCTTGGCCCAGGACAGTTGGTCGGTGTCTCGCAGGCGCACGAGGTCGTCACGGTTGAGGTCGGTGCTGGCTTCCATGCGAGCCACCTTGCAGAGACTCGACGCCGAAGTTCAGAGGTTCGTGGGAGCCGGAATCGAACCGGAACCGAGTCGATCACAGCAACCGTGCATATCGGATATTGTATACGTTGCCTTTGCCAGTGACATCTCTTTAGGGTTGGTTATGTGCCGCCGAATGCCAACAACAGCGAGAACCGAAAGCGTCGCCGTCGCGCAATGTTTGATCAGCGTCTCGTTGTGAACGTGCGTGTTGATCACGGTTGCTGCGCTCGACCGTCTCGCAAAGATGTTGGACCTCTCACGCAGTGAGATCGTTCGGTGGATCATCGACCAGGGCGTCTACGCCATACATGAAGGAGCCAAGCGTGCCGGATAACCCATCGGTACTGGACAAGATCATCAAGAACTTCGACGGCGTCAATGACTAGCTCGATGGCTCGTTCGCTGCGATCGAGGACGAGTTGACCGCACTGGAAGATCGGGAGCAGCGCCGCAGCGCTCGCACCAGTCGTCAGCGGCTGCCGGAGCGGGCGTGATGAACCGCACCATCGCAGAAGCGCGCCAGGCATTGGACGACCTGGCTCCGACCGTCAACCAGGCCATCTACTCGCGCCTGGAAGCAGAGATCAGGGCCGCCGAGGCGGATGCCACTGCCCGAGCGACCCGGTACGTGGAGGACCTCCGCAGCGAGGCGGAAGGCGTCGGGCGACAAGCGGTCATGGACGTGTGCGAACTGAGGGATCAGACCGACGCACTGCTCGGTGATCTGAAGGCGGCACGGCTGAGCGCCGGCGAAGCGGTCAAGTTGTTCGACAGTCTCCGAGCGCAGCGCCGCACCGTCGTCGCCCAGGCCGCTCGCACCCGGTCCACGAACGACACGGTCGCGCAGATCACAGCCGATCCGATCGGCTGGTTCGACCGCACCTTCAACACCGCCTACCCACTCCTGCGGCCAGCGTTCACGTTTTGAGGACGGCAGCGATGATGACCCAGCTTCAACAGGACTCGTACGAGCGGTTCCAGCGGAGCCACGAGTGCGTTGTGACCACGCCTCACTCGACTCTCACCCGCCAGTTGAACCGTGGCCTGCTCCAAGCGGCCAACTACGGCGAGCAAGCCGACTACGACCGGGACATGATCGAGGCAATTCGTGGCCTCCTGCCGTCGATGGCGAAGTGGCCGTGGCGGCTGACCGAGCGCAACACGCACCGCTACTTCGAGGATGAGTTCCGTCGGCCACTGCGCGACAACCCGTCGATTCTCCGGGCCATCGTGTGGGAGCTTCGCCGCGATTACGGGCACTGGCCGAGCTTCCGCGATGTTCACGCCCGCATCTGCACCTGGTTGGAGATCGACGCCGAGTGAGCAGCGAGCTACGCCATGCTCGCCGTCAGTCGCTCCGACCTTGGCGTCATCGCCGTCTACCCCTCGCACGAGTACAGCCCCAGCCGCCGAGCAGACGACACGGCCGACTACCGCTGGCTCATCACCGACGACCAGATGGCGCACGAGGAACTCGCCTACCAGTGGCGGCTCGCCCTCGGCGACGACGGCCTGGACTACCGAGTCCCGCTCACCTTCGTCGTGGAGTGGAACCCGACCATGCCACCGCCTGCATTGCGCCCACCGTCGTTCCGACCGGTACCCGAAACCCTGAGTTCCTGAAAGGCTCCACGATGATCGACATCCTCAACGGCCCACCCGTCCCTGACGAACGGGTCAACCAGACCTTGTTGGACCTGCCACCGCTGCCCACCGGCGTCTTGCTGGTGCTGCGCCACATGCAGCGGCAGATCGAGGACCTGACCGCCACGGTCGAACGACTCACGCAGCCATGAGCGCAGCCGACGACCAGCACGAGGACTCCGCAGGGGAAGATGAGGTCGAAGACCCTCCGCCCGCTTCCCCTGCGGACCCTCCCTCCGACGACGAGCCAGCCAAGAAGCCCGACGCCAAGCTCATGTCCGAGGAAGCGAAGAAGTACCGCCTCCGGATGAAGGCCGAAGCCGAACGAGCCAACACCGCCGAACGCGACCGCGACGACCTACGAGTCGAGTTGGCCTTCATGCGCACGGCGGTCGGCCGAGTCGATGACCTCGACGCCGCCTGGAGGCTCGTGGACCTCGGTGACGTGACCGTGGCCGACGATGGCACCGTGCAAGGTCTGGACGAAGCGCTCACGCACGCCATCGACCGCTACCCCTACCTCGTCCCTGCGGATGATCAGCCGACCGAGCGCTTCACGCCTGAGCCGACCGTGCCGAGCGGTCCGCCAGGCAACCCACTCCGCACAGGCACCACCCCCGTCAACCGACGAATCCTCGCCCAACGGTTCCCGGCGCTACGTGGTCGTCGGGGCTAGGTCGTGCCGTTCGGGACGTAGTTCGTCTGATCCTGGACCTGTGCGAAATCGGCACCAGACAACCGATGACACCAGGGCTTGTTCGAGTTGTCGGAGAAGCTGATCCGCTTCTGCTTTGCCCAGGAGGCAACCTCCAGATGCACGCCGGTGGTGCGGACCGAAGCAGCCACGTCCAGCGCAGGAGCAAGGTCGGAGTCATGCGAACAGACGATGCCAACGTCGAATCCACCTTGGTAGGAGATCTGGACAAGATCGACTGCGAGCGCAACGTCGACCCCCTTCTCCTGCGGACGCTCACTCCCGTTCGGCCACTTCTTCGGATAACGGAGAGGCCGGCGAAACACTCGCAGGTGATCCACATCCGGGCACGCCTTCACCCAGGCTGCCGTCTGAGCTTGGTTCGCTGCGTTCGCACCGCGTTGGCGACGTGCGTCAGGAAGTCCTCGGTAGACCCGCACCTGGTGCAGCACGCTCTCCGGGTTGGCACCACTGGCGTTCCTGATTTCGACCAGCCGCTCACCAAGCTTCCACGGCCAGAAGTGTCCAGATCCGCCGAAACTGCTGCTGGCGCAACGCGACATGTTCTCGTAGTCGATGAACACCGCCACCCGTCGAGCCGACATGGCCCACAGGCTAACGGGCAAGAAAAAGCCCGCCAGTCCCCGAGGGGAGGGCGGGCAGGAATGGCCCCAGTATGCCGGAGCGGCGGCTCCGTTGCAAGCACGACAGTTCGTCGTGTTCGTCCAGTGGTCGTACGTCAGGAAGTCGCTAGCGACTTCATACGTGCGTGAAGCACGCTGACGTACGACCACTGGACCCTATCACGACGGCCTGACCAGGAGTGATGCACCCCGCCAGACCACATCTGGACCACAAGCACACCGGTCTGTACGGTAACCAACAGCAACCAACAGTACGGAAACCCCAGGTCACGTGGCATATCCCCTCGTGGCTGTCGGCACCGGAGCCCCTTTGGGAGCAGGGGGCCGGGGGTTCAAATCCCCCCTCCCCGACCAGTTGAGTCGCCGGACGATTCCATGTCACCCGGTTTCGGCGCGCGCCGAGCCAGGCCGAACGGGCGAGGCCGCTCCTGGCCGCCACGGCTCTCCGCATTAGTCAAGCGTTGACTATTCTGTGGCCGCGACCCGCCGGTCGCCACGCCCCACTCGGAGGAACCATGACCGTGCTCGACAACACCGCAGCGCCGGTTGCCCACGCCGACCGCTTCTTCATCGGTGGACAATGGGTGACACCGTCCACCGACTCGATGATCGACGTCATCGACTCGGGCACCGAGCAGCTGTTCTTCCGCGTCGCCGAGGCCCAAGCCCCCGACATGGCCCGGGCGGTGCACGCCGCTCGCCAGGCCTTCGACGAGGGCCCGTGGCCCCGGCTCAGCCATGCCGAGCGGGCCGACTACCTGCGCGCCCTGGCCGAGGGACTGCGCGAACGATCCGGCGCCATCGGTGAGATCTGGCCCCGCGAGTCCGGTGTCCTCCACGCGATCGCCCGACACTCCGGCCGCGGTGCCGGAGCCACGTTCGACTACTACGCCGGCCTCGCCGACACCTTTGCGTTCGAAGAGCCGGCGATGCCGACGGCCGGCGGCGAGTTCGGTCTGCTGGTGCGCGAGCCGGTCGGTGTGGTCGGCGCCATCATCCCCTGGAACGCACCGCTGAGCCTGATCGCCGCCAAGCTCGCCCCCGCCTTGCTCGCCGGTTGCACCGTGGTGCTCAAGTCGTCGCCGGAGGCACCAGGCGCCGGCTACGTCGTGGCCGAGGTCGCCGAGTCGATCGGGTTGCCGGGCGGGGTGATCAACGTGCTCACCGCCGACCGCGAGGTCTCCGAGCTGCTGGTGCGCGACCACGGCATCGACAAGATCACCTTCACCGGGTCGACCGCCGCCGGACGCCGGATCGCCTCGCTGTGCGGCGAGCGGATCGCCCGCTGCACCCTCGAGCTGGGGGGCAAGTCGGCGGCCGTGATCCTCGACGACATCGACCTCGGCGTCGCCGCCGCCACCATCGCCGGCGCCGAGTGCTTCCTGTCTGGCCAGGTGTGCTCGTCGTTGACCCGCATCGTCGTCACCAAGAACCGTCACGACGACCTGCTCGAGGCGCTGGCCGGCACCTTCTCGCGGGTCAAGGTCGGCGACCCCTTCGACAGCTCGACGCAGATGGGCCCCCTCGCCATGGAGCGCCAACGCGACCGGGTCGAGAGCTACATCGCCACCGGGGTCGCCGAGGGGGCCACGCTCGCCACTGGCGGCGGCCGCCCGAAGGACCTCGACCGCGGCTGGTTCGTCGAACCGACCGTGTTCGGCAACGTCGACAACCGCTCGACCATCGCCCAGGACGAGATCTTCGGACCTGTCCTGAGCGTGATCAAGGCCGACGACGAAGACGACGCCGTCCGCATCGCCAACGACACGATCTACGGACTCAACGCGTCGGTCTTCACCGACGACGTCGACCGCGCCCGCGCCGTCGCCGGGCAGCTGCGCTCGGGCACGGTCGGCCACAACGCGTTCCGTACCGACTTCGGTGTGTCCTTCGGCGGGTTCAAGCAGTCCGGCATCGGCCGCGAGGGCGGCACCGAGGGGCTGATGCCCTTCCTCGAGACCAAGTTCGTCGTGTTGGAGGGCCGGCCCGCCGGGTACCAGGAGGCGTGACGCCGACGGTCCCCGATCCGCTCGAGGTGGTCGGCCGCCACCTGGCGATGGTGGCGGTCGACGGAGCCACCGACGAGGTGGCGTCGACGATGACCCCCGACATGTGCTGCTCGATCGACGACCTGACCACCGACCGCAACGGCTACCTCGCGCTCATCGCGGCCCGTTGGGCGGCCGAGGGGGCCCGGCCGGCGCTCGAGGTCCGCCGCAACACGGCCCGCGGGGCGCTGGTCACCGTCGCGCTCGCCCAACGGGGCCTCGCCTACTTCCAGGTAGAGAACGGTCTGATCCGGACGCTCCGTCTGACGACGGACTGGAACCGCTGGCTCAGCCCGCTGCACAGCGGTGGGGCGTGCTGATCCGATCGTGCTCGGTCGGGACGCCCGGTCCCGACTCGTAACCTGACGCCGTGAACATCCTCGGGTGGATCGTGGTCGGGTTGGCGGCCGGAGCACTGGCCATACGGGTCACGCGCGAGGAACGGCGCGGGTGCAGCTACTCGCTGGTCATCGGCGTGCTCGGCGCGCTCATCGGGGGCGCCCTGACCCAGGCGGCGACCGACCATGGGCTGGGCGACTTCAGCATCCGATCGATCCTCATCGCCTTCCTCGGCGCCTGCCTACTCCTGCTCGTGCTCCAGGCCCTCGGCGGGCGTCGCCGGCTCCGCCGATGATCCTCGACCACGAACGGCACGGCACGCACGGTGCGCCGGTGGTGCTGGTCCATGGCATCACCGAGAGCCGACGGACCTGGGACCCGATCCTCGATCGCCTCGGGCGTGACCACCGGGTCCTGGCGCTCGACCTGCCCGGTCATGGCGGCTCGCCCCCAGCCGCTGACGGCGACGCGCTGACCCTCGCCGCGGCGGTCCACGACACTGTGACCCATGTCGGGTTCGACGATCCGACGCTGATCGGCCACAGCTTCGGCGGCGTGGTCGTCACCGCCTACGCCGCGGCGTTCGGTGCGACCAGGGTGGTCAACATCGATCAGTCGTTGCGTCTGGGCGACTTCCAGGCCGCACTCCAGGCGGCCGAACCCCAGCTCCGCGGCACCCCCGGGGAGTTCACGGCGTTGATCGCCGCGTTGTTCGAGTCGATGGACGGCCCGCTGCCGGCCAGCGAACGGGCCCGCATCGACGCCACCGCCCGCGTCGACCAGGACGTCGTGCTCGGCATCTGGGCCTCGACGCTGTCGAGCACGCCCGACGAGCTCGACGCGTTGGTGGGTGCCCTGACCGCCCCGGTCACGGCGCGCTACCTGTCGATCCATGGCATCGATCCGGGTCCCGGCTACGACGCCTGGCTGGCCGAGCGGATCGACGGCGCCGTGATCGAGCACTGGCCCGAGCACGGCCATTATCCCCACCTCGTCGACCCCGATCGCTTCGTCACGCGGGTGGGCGCGTTCATCGACGGCTGACGACCGGGCAGGATTCGCAGGTGAGCCTTCCGCCGCCGCCGGCGTCACTTCCGCCACCGCCCCCGCTCTCACCCGGATCGCCGCCGCCGGCATGGTCGCCGGGGCCACCACACCCCCGGCGACGTTTCGGCGTCGGCGGCTGGATGCTGTTGGCACTCTTCGTGGTCGGTGCCGGCATCGGCTTCGTCTCCTTGATCGTCTCGGCGCTCACCTTCGCCGGACGGATCGATGACCTCGCCCGCGCCGAGACCCCCGGCCGGACCACCGTGACCCTGAGCGCCGGCAACCAGGTCGTCTACGCCGAGTACCACTACGCCAGCTGTACCGGCAGCCACCGCGACCGCAACGGCGCCAGCGACGGCTGTGCCGAGGTCCCACGGCCCGATGTCGAGTTCACGATTCGCGGTCCGAACGAGCGAGAGGTCCCGGTCGGGCCGTACCGCACGACCTTGACCTACCACGTCGGCGGGTCGGAGGGACGGGCGATCGGCACCATCGACGTACCCGCCGACGGTCAGTACACGATCACCGCGACCGGCGAGGCGTCGACCATCGCCATCGGCCCGAGCATCGGAAGCCGATTGCTGATGATCGTGGGCGGCATCGTCGTCATCGGACTCTGCGGCATTGGCTTCGTGATCACCGTCATCGTGATGGCCGTGCGCCGGTCACGTCGCTGACGCCGGGCGGGCGTGACGGTGGAACTCGACCGCGAACACGGCGTCATCGTCGGGTTCGACATGATGCGGCCGTCCCGGCGCAATGACGGCCCGGCCCCCGGCCGCCACGACCACGGAAGTGTTCGGGTCGTCCTCGAACACCAGCGTCACCACCCCGGCCCGCACGACGAGCCGACCCCACACGCCCTCGGCGACCCGGTGGGCGCGCAGCAAACCGGCGGGGACCGACTGCACCGTGAACTCGTCGGTGGTCCGCACGTGCTCCAGGCCGTCGGGCAACTCGTCAGCGTCGCTCACGACGACCAAGCTTGACACGACGCGGCGTGCGGCGACGGCGTCGACGATCGAGACGACTGTGCGGCCCGCAGGCGCGGGAGCGGCCAGGGGCTACGTTCGGCAGCCATGAGCACGGGCGACGACCGCACCAAGATCCTTCTCGACGAGTCCGAGCAGCCGACCCGCTGGTACAACGTCATCCCCGATCTACCCGCGCCTCCCCCGCCTCCGCTGCACCCCGGCACCCATCAGCCCGTCGGCCCCGCCGACCTCGCCCCGCTGTTCCCGATGGCCCTGATCGAGCAGGAGGTCACCACCGAGCGCTACGTCGACATCCCCGGTGGCGTGCTCGACGTGTACCGGTTGTGGCGGCCGAGCCCGCTGTTCCGGGCCCGTCGCCTGGAGCGTGCGCTCGATACCCCGGCGCGCATCTACTACAAGTACGAGGGTGTCAGCCCGGCCGGGTCGCACAAGCCCAACACCTCGGTGCCCCAAGCCTTCTACAACCACCAGGAAGGCATCACGAGGCTGACGACCGAGACCGGCGCCGGCCAGTGGGGCACCGCGCTGGCGTTCGCCTGCGCGCAGTACGGCATCGACTGCGAGATCTGGCAGGTCGCTGCCTCCTACCGCGCCAAGCCGCATCGCAAGACGATGATGGAGATCTACGGCGCCACGCTGCACTCGTCGCCCTCTCCCGTCACCGAGTTCGGGCGTCAACTCCTCGCCGAGAATCCCGACCACACCGGCAGTCTCGGCATCGCCATCTCCGAGGCGGTGGCGATGGCCGCCGCCGATCCCGGGGCGCGGTACGCGCTCGGCAGCGTCCTCAACCACGTGCTGTTGCACCAGACGGTGATCGGTGAGGAAGCACTGTTGCAACTCGCCAAGGTCGGCGAGACCCCCGACGTGCTGGTCGGCTGCACCGGTGGCGGTTCCAACTTCGGTGGCCTGGCGTTCCCGTTCCTGCGCGAGAAGCTGGCCGGGCGGATGGACCCGATCATCCGCTGTGTCGAGCCGGCAGCGTGCCCGAGCCTCACCAAGGGCGAGTACCGCTACGACTTCGGCGACACAGCGGGCATGACGCCGCTGCTCAAGATGCACACGCTCGGTCACGGGTTCATCCCCGAGACCATCCACGCCGGCGGGCTGCGCTATCACGGCATGGCCCCGCTGGTCAGCCACGTCTACGACCTCGGTCTCGTCGAGGCGCTGGCGATCCCGCAGGTCGAGTGCTTCAGCGGCGCGATCACCTTTGCCCGCACCGAGGGCATCGTCCCCGCCCCCGAACCGACCCACGCCATCGCCGCCGCAATCCGCGAGGCGCAGGCGTGCAAGGAGTCGGGCGAGGAGAAGGTGATCCTGACCGCACTGTGCGGGCACGGGCACCTCGATCTGGCCGCCTATCAACAGTTCCTGTCGGGCGAGATGACCGACTTCGACCTTCCCGACGATGCCATCGCGGCGGCGATGGCCGACGTCCCCGTCCTCGGCTGAGCATCGTCCCGTCGCCGGCCTCGCCCGTTTCGCCGTCAGTCCAGGTGGGGCAGCAACGCCGACAATCCCTGCCAGCAGAACTGCACGAGATCGTCCACGACCTGCTGGCGGGAGACCTCCGGGTTGCGGATCCACCAGTGCGCCAGCCCGACGCCGGCGCCGATGATCATCTCGACCGCCGAGGCGATCAGCCGGGGCTCGACATCGGGCCGCGCCCAACGACCGAGCGCGGCTTCATAGAACGGTGCGTTGCTCGGCATCACCGGCCTGACGTCGTCGACGGCGAGGTTGAGCCGGGCCACGCTGTCGGTGTGGAGCAACTCCCACCGGCGCGGATCACGCTCGACCTCCGCGAACCAGACATCGGCGGCAGCGCGCATCGCCACCAGTGGGTCGGTGACACCCTCCATCGCCTGACCCGATCGCTCGACCAGGCCGACACGCGCTCGTGTCACGCATGCCAGATACAGCCCGTCCTTGGACCCGTGGTGTTGATACACCACCGGCCGCGACACCCCGGCCCGCTGGGCGATGTCCTCGAGTGTCGTCGTCTCGTATCCCTGCTCGACGAAGAGAAGCTCGGCGACATCGAGGAGTTGAGCCGCCCGCTCTGGACCGGTCATCCGTCGTGTGCCCACGTCCGTGCTCCTCGATGTCGCCGTGCGATCCGCCCGCCCGCCCTGTTTTGTGCCCGCCAGGTGCGCCCCGCACGCAACTTACGATCTGTAACTTACGCAACGTAGGTTGTGCTGTCAACCCCAAATTCGCGGCCGATGTGGCCAACGGTCGACACCTCACCAAACCCGCCGGGTCTACGCTCACCCCATGACGTTGGGGGTCGTTCGTCATCACCTCCGCATCAACCGTCCGGCGGCACAGGTCTGGGCGCTGGCCGGCGATCCGACCCGGCTGCACGAGTGGTTCCCGGGCATCACTGGCTGCACGGTCGAGGGCAACACCCGCACGGTCATGCTCGGCAGCGGGCTGCCGATGCCCGAAGAGATCGTGTTGCGCGACGACCTCCAGCGACGGTTCGAGTACCGCATCACGGCACCCATGTTCCGCTACCACCGCGGCACCATCGACGTGCTCGATCTCGGCGACGACACCTGTGTCGCGGTGTACACAACCGAAGCCGATCCCCGCACGATGGCGCTGACGATCGGTGGCGGGGCGGCGGACGCGCTGGACGAGCTCAAGCGGTGCGCCGAGTCCGCCGAGGACGCCTGATGGGCCGCAAGATCCTGTTCATCACGACCGATCAACAGCGCTACGACACGCTCGGTTGCAACGGCGGCGCGCTGGGTCGCACACCGATCCTCGACGGCCTGGCGTCGGCCGGACGTCGCTACGAGCGCGCCCATCCGCAGTCCGTCGTCTGCATGCCGTCGCGTTCGACGATGCTCACCGGCCAGCACCCGAGCACCCATGGTGTCTGGATGAACGGCGTGCCGTTGCCCGCCGACGCCCCCTCGGTCGCCGAGGTGTTGAAAGACGCCGGCTACCGCACCGCGCTGGTCGGCAAGCCACACTTCGAGCCGTTTCTCGACCCGTTCGGCCGGTTCCCCGAGAACCGCTTCGCCCGCCACGGGATGACGGCACCACACCGGGGCTTCGAACACTTCGAGACCGCCACCCATTCCCCTAGCGGCCAGCTCCACTACGCCCGGTGGATCGCCACCGAGCACCCCGAGGCGCTCGGCTGGTTCTACCCCGTGCTCGACGGCCGGCTGGAGGTCAACGACCACGGTGGCGGGGACACGGGGGCGCCACAGGTCCATGACAACCCGGTGCCGCGCGACTGGTACCACACCGATTGGGTGGCCGATCGCACCATCGCCTGGCTCGACTCGCTCGATGCCGGCGACGACTGGTTCTGCTGGATGAGCTTCCCCGATCCGCACCATCCCTGGGATCCGCCGCAGTCCGAACTCGACCGGGTCGACTGGCGTCAGGTCCCCCTCCCGGCGGGCTACGTCGCCGACGCCGGGCGCCGCGAGGCCATCCTCGACGACAAGCCTGCCCATTGGCGGGCGTGGTACGACGGCCGGCTGGTCTCCAACTACGAGGCACCGCTGTCATGGGTGCCGGCCACCCTGACCGCCGATCAGGTGCGCGAGGTCAACGCCCGCAATGCCATCGAGGTCGAGCTGATCGACGAGGCGATCGGTCGGGTGCTCGCCGCCGTCGCCGCCAAGGGCTGGGGCGACGATGTCGACGTCGTGATGACCACCGATCACGGCGAGCTCCAGGGCGACTTCGGGCTGCTGTTCAAGGGCCCGTACCACGTCGACGGGCTGATGCGTCTGCCGCTGATCTGGCGTCCCGCGCCCGCCACCGGCGGCTCGCCCTCGACGATCTCGCGGCCGGTCGGCATCGTCGACCTCGCACCGACGTTCTGCTCGATCGCCGGGCTGGCGGTTCCGGCATGGATGGAAGGCCGACCGTTGCCGGTCGACGACGCCGACGCCGACGCCCGCCGGTTCGAGCGGGTGCTCACCGAATGGGACAGCGAGCTGTTCGGTGTCGCCGTCCACCTGCGCACGATCATGCGCGACCGGTGGGTCTGTTCGACCTACATGCCCGGCACGAGCCACGACGGCAGCGAGGGCGAGCTGTACGACCTGACCGAGGATCCGCTCCAACAGGTCAACCGCTGGGATGACGCTTCGCTCCGCTCGCTGCGTCGCGACCTGATCGCCGACCTCTGGGACCACCAGCCACCGATGCGCGACCCCAAGCCCCCGCGTCGTCGCCCCCGTCTGACGACGCCCCACCCCACCCCATCGAGGGTTCAACCGCAGACGAGGGGTGACCGCACCCCGGTGGGGCGTTCAGACCTCGATGGCGCTACAACCCGGGGGGTGACCATCGATGAGCTGCTGGCCCGACTTCGGCTTCCGCTGATCGCCGCCCCGATGTTTCGGGTGTCGGGTCCCGAACTGGTCATCGCCGCCCGCCGGGCCGGGGTGATCGGGTCCTTTCCGACGGCCAACTGTCGAACGGTCGATGAGCTCGAGACCTGGCTCGGACGGTTCGACGAGGAACTCTCGCCCGATGACGCGCCTTACTGCCCCAACCTGATCGTGCGCCACGCCGAGGTCGGCGTCCACCTCGACTGTCTGCTGCGCCACGACGTCGAGGTCGTGATCACCAGCGTCGGATCGCCCGCACCGGTCATCGGACCGTTGCACGACGCCGGGGTCCTCGTGCTCGCCGATGTGGCCTCGGTCCGACATGCTCGCCGCGCCGCCGATGCCGGAGCCGACGGACTGGTGCTGCTCAGCGCGGGCGCCGGGGGCCAGACCGGCTGGGCCAACGGGTTCGCCTTCGTGCGCGCCGTGCGACGGTTCTACGACGGGTTGCTCGTCCTCGCCGGCGGCATCTCCGACGGCCACGCGCTCTACGCCGCCCAGGCCCTCGGCGCCGATCTCGGGTACATGGGCACCCGGTTCATCGCCACCAGCGAGAGCATGGCCGATGACGGCTACCGCACGATGCTGGTCGACAGCGAGCTCGACGACGTCATGCTGACCACCGCGATCACCGGTCTACCGACGTCGATGCTGCGTCCGTCGTTGGTCGCCGCCGGGCTCGATCCCGACGACCTCCCGGCGGACCTGAGCGCCGCCCAGGCCGCCAACCTCTACGGGTCGGGGGCGACGGGTCCGACGCGTTGGCGCGACCTGTGGAGCGCCGGACACTCGATCTCGGGGGTCGACGACGTGTCGACGATCGACGACCTCGTCGCACGGGTCGCGACCGAACACGCGGCGGCCGCGGCGCGCGCCCAACGGGGCTTCACCCGCTGACCCGGCGAGCCCACGCGGCCGAGGCAATGGCATCGTCGCCTACGTCGTCGTCTTCTTGGCCGCCGGCTTCTTGGCCGCCGGCTTCTTGGCCGCCGACTTCTTCGCCGCCGACTTCGTCGCCGTCTTCTTGGCCGCCGACTTCTTCGCCGCCCCGTTCGCCTCGGCCCGCGGCGCGGGGGCCGGCTTCACCGAATGCCCGGGGAGACCCCGCCGAGGGTGCGCCACGGCCGGCGGAACCACCCACTCGGCCCCGGACGCCTCGATCAACACTCCGATCTCATCGACCAGGTCGTCGACCATGTCCCACAGATCCGGAATCAGCTCACGGTCGGCGATCAGCCCGAAGTCCATCCGATCCATGTAGCTCTGCACCGTGATGTTGAGCCCCTGGCCATCGGTGACGATCGACACCGGGAACTGGTGCTGCATCTGCGCTCCCGCGAAGTAGAGCGGCTGCCGGGGGCCAGGGACGTTCGAGATCGTGAGATTGAACGGCACCGACGACACCCGATCGGCCACACCGAGCCGCGAACTCAGCCGGATCGCGGCGGTCGCCAGCACCGGCGAGGAGAACTGCGTGATGTCGACCAGCGCCTCGGCCGGCACCAGCTCGAAGTTGCGCTTGGCCGCCTGCATCGCCTCGCGACAGCGCGCCACCCGCACCACCGGATCGGGTTCGTCGGTGGGCAACTCGGCCACCAGGCTCGACACCCGGTTGGTCCACGGATCGGTCTCGTTGCCGGTGCGGATCGACACCGGCACCATCGCCCGCAACGGCCGGTCGGGCAACGCGTCGTGGCGCAACAGATAGGTGCGCAACCCGCCCGCACAGATCGCCATGACGACGTCGTTGACCGTGCCGCCGGTGGCGTCCTTGATCGCCTTGATGTTCGACAACGAGCTGGTGCGGATGGCAAAGCGACGATGCTGAGTGATCGCCTTGTTCCATGGTGTCGGCGGCGCCGGCGACGTCGGCACGGCGACCCGGGATTGGCCCTGCTCGGGCGCAGCGATGCGCTTCACGGCCTTCGCCGCCTGCGAGGCGGCCGACGCCACACTGGTCAGGCCGGCGGCGCTGGCGACATCGCGCACGATCCGCAGCTGGGTGCGAGCCGAGCGGGCCGGGTTGCGCATCAGGTTGTCGACGGCCCGGCGCAACAGCTCCATCTGCGACGGGGCGGTCTCGCCCTGCCACGGAGTCGGCTCCGGATCGGCCACCACCTCGGACGTCGGCGTCGTCATCATCTCCAGCATGATCTGGCCCGACGCGCCGTCGATCGTCGCATGGTGGTACTTGGTCAGCAGCGCCCATCGCCCGCTGTCGAGCCCATCGATGACATACGCCTCCCACAGCGGCCGGGTCCGATCCATCGGCCGGCCGTGGATCCGGGCGACCTGCTCGGCGAGCTGGTCGACCATGCCCGGCTTGGCCAGGTTGAGCGCCCGGACGTGGAACGACAGATCGAAGGTCTCGGCATCCTGCACCCACCAGGGATGGTCGAGCCCGAAGGGCACCTCGACGAGCCGGCGCCGCATCGGCTCGACGTCGCCGACCATCGACTCGTACTTGGCGTACACCGCCTCGTACGGATCGAAGTCGTCATCGGGGCGGTCGAACACCAACAACCCGGACACATGGCCGAACGTGCTCGGTGTCTCCATGTACAAGAAGCTGGCGTCGATGCCGGTGAGCTGCTTCATCGTCTTCCCCTGTGCTCGCCGTGTGTGACGGCGGAAGCGTACGGCAACCACCCGACCCGGAACGGATCGCGCTCACATCACCGCCGAGCGGCCGCCACCCCGGCGGCGCGGTCAGCGGTGGTTGGGCATGCGCCCCACCCCGGGATCATGCCGGGCGGGTCCGGGCGCCGCGCCGCGGCGGCGGCGGTCGGCGAGATGGGTCGCCCGACCGAGCAGCGAGGCGCCGATCGGCACCGTCCCGATGTACAACGCGGCGGCGGCCAAGGCCGACGTCACGTCGTTGGCCGTGCCCAGGAGGAACGACATGCCGACCACGACGAGGCCCAGCCCGACCGTCGACGCCTTGGTCAGCGCGTGCATCTGCTCGAGGGCATCCTCGAAGCGGGTGACGCCGATCGCGGCCACCAGCATCAGCAGGGCACCGGCGAGCGCGATCAGCTCAGCGATCACGGACGGCTCCCTCGACGAAGCGGGCGACGACCGACGTGCTGATGAACGACACCAGCGCCAGGACGACGGCGACGGGCAGGTAGCTGCCCCGACCGGTGTCGGCGGCGTTGACGATGATCCCCGCCATGAACGTCACGAGCATCCCGTCGACACCGATCACGCGCTCGGACAACGTCGGTCCCCGCAGCACCCGGAGCGCGAACAGCACCCCGGCCAGGGCCAACACGACGTAGATCACATCGATGATCACGCGTCCTCCCCCACCGGTGTCGCGGTGCCATCGATGCCGTCACCGGGGTGCTCGCCGAACGCGTCGAGGCATCGTTGGACAAGATGCTCGATCGACGCGATGTTGTCGTCCAGCGGGCCCAGATGCAGCACGTGCACGACGAGCCGCCGTGGCTCGCCCCGCACCTCGATCGGCAGCGTGCCGGGCACCAACGCGAGCAGGCTCGACGTCAGCGTCAACAACTCGTCGGAGGCATCAGGCATCGGCACCTCGACCATGCTCGACTCGACGCGGCGCCGGCCGGCGACGATCGTGCGGGTCAACACCACGTTGGAGCGGGCCGTGTCCAAGAGCACGGTCCCGGCCAGGCGAAGCCAGGCGGCGGGGCGAAACGTCGGCATCGGGCGCGGTGTGCGCAGCCCGGGGAGCACCACGACCAACACGACGCCGGCCAGCACGCCACCAAGGATGTTGCCGGGCGAGGCGCTGCCCCACAGCATCACCCACACGGCGGCGAGGCCGATCACATAGCCGAGCGCGTTCACGTCGTCATCCCCCCAGCACCGCGCTGACGTAGACCGATGGATCGAGGAGGTCGATGGCGGCCCGCTCGCTCAGCCGATACAGCGGCCCGGCGGCCAATCCGATCACGAGACCGGCGAGACCGAGCAACCCGGTCGGGATCACCATCAGCAGCGGTATCGACCGCACCACCTGATCATCGCGGGTCTCACCCGCCGGTATCGGCGTGCCGTCGAGCGCCTCGGTCGGATCGCCCCAGAACGCACCTCCCCAGATCTTGAACATCGAGAACAGGGTGAGGAACCCCACCCCGATCGCGACCCCGAAGGTCACCCACTGACGGGAGTCGGCGGTGGCGTCGAGGATGCCGAACTTGGCGACGAACCCCGAAAAGGGCGGGATGCCGGCCAGGCTGAGGGCCGGGAGCAGGAACAGCACGGCGACGATCGGCACGGTGCGCACCAGCCCGCCCAACCGGGCCAGCCGGCTGGTCTGGCCGACGTGCTCGATCAGCCCGCCGGCGAGGAACAGGGTCGTCTTCACGACGATGTGATGGATCACGTACAGCACCGTGGCGGCCAGACCGGCGATCGTGAACAGTCCGAGACCGAGGATCATGTAGCCGATCTGGCTGACGATGTGGAACGACAGGATCCGCTTGACGTCCTGCTGGGCGATCGCGCCGAAGACACCGATCGCCATCGTCAACGCGGCGACGATGAGAATGAGCCGCGTGGGACGGATGTCGGCGTCGAACAACAGGGTCTGGGTCCGGACGATGGCGTACACCCCCACCTTGGTCAGCAGCCCCGCAAAGATCGCGGTCACCGCCGTCGGCGCCGTCGGGTAGCTGTCGGGGAGCCAGAAGTACAGGGGGAACACGGCCGCCTTGATCCCGAACACGACGAACAGCAGGGCCGCGAACCCGGCCTGGAGACCCGGCGACAGGGTGCGCAACGCGACGGACAGATCGGCGAGGTTCACCGTGCCCGTCGCCGCGTACACGAGTGCCAGCGTGAACAGGAACAGCACCGAGGCGACCAGGCTGATGACGACGTAGGTCATGCCCGAGCGCACCTGGTCCAGTCGGCCACCAAGTGTGATCAGGACGTAGCTGGCGGTCAGCATCATCTCGATCGATACGAAGAGGTTGAACAGGTCGCCGGCCAGGAACGCACCCGAGACCCCGGCGGCCAGCACGAGGTACACCGATTGGAATCCGACGTGGTTTCGTTCGGCCCCCGGTTGGCCGATCGAGTACACCAGCACCGCCAGCAGCATCACCGACGCGGTGAGCAGCATGATCGCCGACAGACGGTCGGCGACCAGCGTGATCCCGATCGGCGCCCGCCAGCCGCCGGCCTGGACGGCGCTCGGCCCGTTGCGATCGACGTCGATGAGGATGGCGAGGGAGATCCCCACCAGCGCCGTCAGCGTCCCGACCCCGACGGCGCGTTGAACGCCCCGGGACCTCCCGAACAGGATCGAGACCGCGGCGGCCACGAGCGGCAGCACGATCGGTAGCGGCAACAGGACTCTCATCAACCGGCCCCCTCGGTCGCCGCGTCGGACAGCGCTCGGCGGTCCTCGTCGTCGCGGTCGTCGTCGTGTTCGTCGTGTTCGTCGTGTTCGGCGAGCGCGAGCTCGGCGACCTCGGCGTCGACGACCTCACGATTGGTCGAGCCGTCGCGTCCGATCAGCCGATCGGCGACGTCGTCGTCGACCTCGTCGTCGGCGGTCAACAACCAGCTTCGATACGCGAGTGCCAGCAGCAGCGCCGTCACGCCGAAGCTGATGACGATGGCGGTGAGCACGAGCGCCTGCGGCAGCGGATCGGCGAACTCCGACTCGTCACCGCTGCCGATGAACGGTGGCAGGCCACGCCGGCTACCGGCCACGAACACGACGTTGGCACCGTGTCCGATCAGGCCGACACCGATGATGAGACGCGACAGCTTGCGTTGCATCAGCAGATAGGTGCCCCCGGCGAACAACGCCGAGGCGAGCAGCGCCAGCAGCACGCTCAATGGGCCATCTCCCGCGTCGCGACGTCGGCGGGCCCGACCGTCGACGGTTCGCCGGGGGCGGGGTCGTCGCCAAAGGACTCGAACACCATCAGCGCCAGACCGACGACGGCCAGGTACACCCCGATGTCGAAGAACAGCGGCGAGGTCAGCTTGATGGTGCCCACGACCGGCGCCTCCCACGTCCAGGCATCGGACTCCAGTACCGACCCGCCGAACAGCAGCGGTGCCAGCGCGGCAAGCGCCGAGATCAGCAGCCCGCTGCCGAGCACCATCCAAGGTCGACCACGCGAGATCTTGCGGACCGATGCGAGACCGCCGGACACGTATCGCAGCGAGACCGCGGCGCCGGCGACGATCCCACCGACGAACCCGCCACCGGGTTGGTTGTGTCCGGCGAACAGCAACCACCACGAGCCCAGCACGATCGCCGCGAACACCACCCGGACCGCCACGTCGACGGTCACGAGCCGGGTCGCGGTGACCGGCGGCGGGGTCGGCACCGGGTCGGCGCCGGCACGTCGCCCGGCCCGGGCGAGCGCCACGGTGCCGATGGCGGCGGCGGCCAGCACCGTGAGCTCGCCCAGCGTATCGAGTCCCCGGAAGTCGACGAGGATCACGTTGACCACGTTGCGGCCGTTGGCCTCGGGGTAGGCCTCGGCGACGATCACGTCCGACACCGCGGTCGGCCCGGTGTGGTCATCGCTGCCGGCGACCGCCATCGTGAACAGGAACACCCCGGTACCGACCGCCGCCGCGACGATGAGACGCAACCGGCGGTGGTTGCCCACCGGATTCGATTCGAACCGATCGGGCAGACGTCGCAGGACCAACACGAACAGCACGGTGGTGAGGGTCTCGATCGCCACCTGCGTCAGCGCCAGGTCGGGGGCGCCGTGCACCAGGAAGAGCGCGGCCATCCCGTAGCCCGCCATGCTGAGGAACAACGCGGCCGAGAACCGTCGACGGACGGCGGTGGCGGCCGCCGCGAACCCGAGCACGAGCGCGACGACGCCAAGGTGCAACGGGTTGTCGAGGAACCGTGGGAAGCCGCGCCACCACGGCCGAGTGAGCAGCGCGCCCAGCGGAACGACCACCGCGGTGACGAGGATCACCCCGAGGTAGATCGGCAGCGAGCCCGGCTGGCTGATCGACGTCACCCGGTCGGCGGTCTCGTTGAGCAAGCGGAGCGACCCACGGTAGGCATCGTTGGACGACGGCAGCCGCCCGGCGCCATCGCCGACGCGGGTGACCCACGCCGGCTCGTGACGTCTCCCAGCCACGACCACGGCGATGACGGCGCCGGCGGTGAGTGCCAGCACGCTGAGCCCAAGCGCCGAGTTGACGCCGTGCCACAGCGCGAGGTGGACGCTGACGGCGTCGTCGCCGACCCGGGTCAGCGCGTCGGTCGCCGCCCCGACCAGCCCATCGACCACGCCGGGTCGCAGCCCGAGCACCACGCTGAGGATCGCCAACAGCACCGTCGGCGCGGCGAAGGCACCACGCGGTGCCCGAGCTCGGACCACGTGGCGCTCGGGGGCCGGTTCGTCGCCGAGGTCGTCGTCGCGATGCAGCGCGCCGATCGAGCCGAGCACGAAACGGACGCTGTAGGCGACTGTCAGGGCCGACCCGACCACGAGGGCCGCCAGTGCCACCGCCCCACCGGTGCCGGCGTGCAGCAACGCCTCGAAGACCGCTTCCTTGGCGATGAAGCCGAACAGCAGCGGGACACCCGCCATCGACGCAGCGGCGACCACGCCGGCGGCGATCGTCGGCGCCCAGCCCAGCGAGGGACGGGCGATCCGGCGTACGTCGCGGGTCCCGAGATGGTGATCGAGGATCCCGACCACCATGAAGGCCCCGGCCTTGAACAGCCCGTGGGCGAGGAGCAGCACCGCACCGGCCATCGAGGCCTCGGCGCTTCCCCAGCCGACGACGACCATCATGAACCCGAGTTGGCTGATCGTCCCCATCGCCAAGAGCAGCTTGAGATCGGTCTGGCGGATCGCTCGGAGCGCGCCGCCGATCATCGTGACGGCGCCAACGGTCACCACGACGGGTCGCCACATGCCGACGACGGCAAAGGCGGGGGCCAGGCGGGCGACGAGGTACACACCGGCCTTGACCATCGTCGCCGAGTGCAGATAGGCGCTGATCGGGGTCGGGGCGACCATCGCGCCCGGCAGCCAGCTGTGGAACGGGAACTGCGCCGATTTGGTGAAGGCACCGAGCAGGATCAACGCCAAGGCGACGATGACCGTCGGCGAACTCCCCGGGGGGTCGGCGACCAGCGCGCTCAGCCGGTAGGTCCCCGCCGCCTGGCCGACGATGATGAACCCGCCGAGCATGGCCAGGCCACCCATCCCGGTGATCAGCAACGCCTGGAGCGCGGCGGCTCGCGCCGACGCCGAGCGGGAGTTGTTCCCGATGAGCAGGAACGATGTGATCGACGTCAGCTCCCAGAAGCCGTAGAGGACCAGCAGGTTGTCGGCCACGACGAGTCCGAGCATCGACCCGGCGAACAACACGAGCAGCCCCATCAGCCGGGCCGACCGGGCGCCGCGGGGATGGAAGTACCCGTCGGCGTAGGCCACGACGAGGACCCCGATCCCGGCGATCAGGGTGACCATCACGGCGCCAAAACCGTCGAGGCGAAGATCGAGGCCAAGCCCGAGCTGCGGAATCCATGGCACCCGTTGGGTGATGATGCCCCCGTCGACGATGTCAGGCAGCCGAGCGGCCAGCCAGACAAGCGTGGCCAGCATGGGCGCCCCGGCGGCGAGGTAGGCGGCCCGTCCGGTGCGCGGCCCGATGGCCAACAGCCCGAGCCCCACCGCGAGGTGGACCAACAGCAGCGTCGTCATCGACCGCCTCCCGGCGGACCACTGGCGTGGCGCGGGCGGCGGGAGGGACCGGGGCGCATGTCCTGGGCGACCCTACCCGCCCCGTCACGCGCCGGGAGGCCCTGATCGAGCCGAACTTCGGCTGTGCCCCAGCCGGGTCCACCCACCACACGGCTACCCTAAGCGACCACCTCGCGGGTGTAGCTCAACGGCTAGAGCCCCAGCCTTCCAAGCTGGTGGTGCGGGTTCGATTCCCGTCACCCGCTCCACGCGACATCCGAGTGTTGAAGGTTGGGACGTCTGAACGCCCAACACTCGGACAGGGCGCCAGCGACGGTGCGCGCGCCGTTGGCTGGGTCCCTGCTGCGGTGGGCGCAGGCCCCCAGCCAACGTTTCGGACAGCGTGACCCCTGGCGGGTTGGGGCCGCGGTGTCGCCGCGCCGACGACAGACCTGGGTGGGCAGGCTGCGGTGATGACGGAGCCGATCTGGTCAGCTGAGTGGGAGCTGGGATCGGCTCCACCGCACGCGTCGTCGAGGGTTGAATTGTGAGGCGCCGGAGGTGGCGTCACCGACAACGATGCATCAGCCCTCTGAACGTCGGCTGAACGGATCCGCCGAACATGTGTTCAGCGTGGAAACGGCGCCGGCTCGATGTCCAGGTCGGCCATTCGTGCGACGTACTGCCCGTACATCCGTCGCGCCGTGGCGGCGTGGCCCTGATCGAGCAGGCTACGAACCACCCCCAGGTGGGCGACCTCGTCGAACTCGTCGCGCTCGAGCATCCGCAGGTACACCCCGTTGGCCCGCACCGCGTCGCCCTCGGCAACCGACGCCTCGGCCACCCTCGTCGCGACCGCCAGGTACATGGCTCGCCACTGCTCGCGTTGGGTCACCGCCCAGTCCGAACCCTGGAAATCCTCGAGGAAGTCGCCGACGTACATCGACTCGGCCCGCCGCAACAGCACCAAGCCGGCGTCGTGCCGGTCGCTGTCGTAGAGCTCCAGCCCGGCCTCGGCGAGATGAACGAACTCGTCGACATCCACATCGACATGCGCGAGTGCGACCGTGTCGCGGTCGGCGACGACGTGATGGTCGGCGGGCTTGGTTCGTGTCGGATCCAGTACCCGCCGGATCGTCGACAACGCCGCCGACAGACGATTCGACGCTTGCGGTGAATCATCGTCGGGCCAGAAGTGGTCGATCAGCGTCAGCCGGCGCACGGAGCGGCCGCGACTGGCGAGCAGCATACCGAGCACCTCGCGAGCGACGCGCGAGTGCCACACCGAGCCGTCGACGGCCAGACCGTCGACCACCAGCTCGAGGCCTCCGAAGGTCTTGATCGCGGCCCGGCCCGGAGCGTTGCGATCATCGGCCGCGCGGTGCCCGGCCAAGGCGAGCCGGCGCACCCCCAGGCGCTCGAACTCCTCGGCGGCGGCGCGACACCTCGCCAAGCCGGCGATCCCGCCCGTCGCCATCCCGCGGGCCAACGCGACGCGGGCCAGACCGATGCGGGCGCCCATGTGACGCCAGGTGTCCTCGGCCGACTTCCACCACCGCTCGGCTTCGGTCGGGTCGTCGCTCAGCTGCCCCCGAAGCTCGTCGATCTCGCCCAGTGTCGGAAGATCCTGGAACGCCGCCGCCGCCTCGGCGGCGGCTTCGACCCACAGCCGGGCGCCGGCGACGTCACCGGCAGCCACCGCGACGTGGGCGCTGGCGAGCAGCACGACCCCGCGGGTCGCCTTGGAATCCACGCGCAGAGCCCGCTCGACCAGCAGCTTCGCCTCGGGCACATCATCGGCCGCCATCAACCGAGCGCGGCCGGCCAGGGCGACCGCCAGGATCTGGCGGTCCCGCTGTCCTTCGGCCGACGCCACCGCGTCACGGAAGGCGGCCAGGGCCAGCGCCGTGTTGCCACGGAGCGCGTAGGCCTGCCCAAGATGGGTGAGCGGATGGGCCAACAACGGGGGTGCCACCTCCCCGACGATGCGCCGCGCGAGGTTCAAGTCGGCGATGGCCTCGTCGAGCCGGCCACGCAGCAACAGGATCACCGCTCGTTGACACAGCCCGATCGCCCTCCAGCGAACGAACCCGGTCATGTCGACCAGTCGGATGCCCTCGCAGATCTCCGCCAGCGCGGCATCGAGATCGCCGCGCTGACCCCAACGCACGCTGCGCGCCTGGCGAATGCGGGTCAGCTGCAACACATCCGCGCATCGGGTCGCGCACTCCAACGCGACGTCGAAGTCCCGTCCGGCCGCGTCGTCATCGCCGGTGGTGACCGCCAGCATGCCGAGGACCGTGTGTGCCGTGGCCAGGGCCCGGTCGTCCTGCGCCGCCTCGGCCATCTGACGCCCCTGCAGGGCCAGCAACCTGGCCCGCTCGTACTCGTGGCGGAAGAAGTGGGCACCGGCCCACCAGCCCAGCATCGACGCCAGATCCGCCGCCGTCGCCGCCCGCGCGTCGGCCCGGGCGTATAACTCGATCGCGCCGTCGACGTCACCGTCGAGATGTCGGCCGAACCCGGCCCGCCACGCCAAGGCGACCGGGATCGGCCCGGACGCCGGCAGCAGCGCATCGAAGCGCTTGGCCGCGCCGATCAGATCACCGGAGAGCAACGCCAGCTCGGCCATCAACAACGACAGCTCGGGGTGGTGCTCGACGGTCGCCGCGAGCCGGGTCACACCAGCGAGGTGACCGGTGCGGGTCATCTGATGGCCGTGCTCGCGCAGCAGTTCGATGGTGGCATCGCAATCACCGCCGCCCGCCGCGCACTCGATCGCCTCCGACCACGCCTGACGATCGGCGAACAAGGCCATCGCGGTGCGAAGCAGCCGGCGATGGCCGGGGTTCAGCGCTCCCTCGGCGGGACGAACGTGATCGCGGATCATCTCGAGAACGGTGCGCGCCCCGGGCGCCCGGTCCGTGTCGACGATCACCGGGCCGGCCGCGGCCAGCGCCTCATCGCGACCAGGGATCAGCACCGCGGCCATCTCGGGCGTCCACCACGGCAGCAGCGCCAGCGACTCGACGACGTCAACGACGGCGTCGGGGACATCGCCAAGAACGGCCTCGACGATGTCACCGACCAACCCCCCGTCCTGCTCCCCGGCCGCGCCATCGCAGAGCGCGGCCACCGCCACCGCCCACCCGGCGGTCTGCTCCAACACCGCCGGTGCCCGCGTCGGGTCGGCGCCGTGGGCCCGAAGCAGCATCCCGATCTCATCTACGCCGAACGCGAGATCATCGGCACGCAGCTCGAGCAGGTCACCCGAAACCCGGAGGCGGGCCAACGGGAACGCCAGCGCCGTCTGCGAGGTGACGACCACCCGAGCCGCGGCGGGACCGTAGCGACACAACGCCTCGATGAACGCACACGACGCCCCGCCGGGGGTCAGCCGGTGAAGGTCGTCGAACGCGATCACCAACGGGCGCTCGGTCAGATCCTCCAACTCGTCGGCCAGCGACGACGCCAACGCGACCGCATGATCGGTCGTGCCGACGCCGACCCCGAAGCTCTGCTCGGCAAAGCGAGCCACCTCGTCGCTCAAGACGGGCACCGCCGCCCGCAGGTAGCGGTCGAGGCGACCGATCAACGTCGCCAGGACATCGTCGCTGGCGTCGAGCTGATGGACGATCCAGCGCTCGTCGCGGGCCTGACGAATGAGCGTGGACTTTCCCCAACCGGCGCCCGCAACGATGGTGGTGACCCGGTGCAGCCGTTCGGGTGCCAACAGTGCTGCCAGCGTCCGGCGCGGCACCTCGACGTGTGCCCGGGGCGTCACTCGTGCTCCCTCACACTCCTCATCGCTCAACGGCTCCGGTCGTCATGATAGTCATCCCGACGGCGCGTGTGCGGCCCGTCCGAGTCATCGCGGGAAGGGACGGGGCTCGGCCCCCAGCTCGGCCATCCGGGCCGCGTACAGCGCGTACATCCGCCGGGCGCTTTCGTGGCGACCCTGATGCCGCAGGGCGTCGATCGCACCGATGTGGGCGCGCTCGTCGTACCGATCGCACTCGAGCATGCGCAGGTAGAAGCGGGTCGCCTGACCATGGTCGCCGTCCGCAGCCGAGGCGGCACCGAGCGTCGATGCCACCTCGAGGTAGACCGCTCGACAACGCTCTCGCAGCCCCGTCGCCCAGTCGGCATAGGCGAACTCCTCGAGGTAGTCGCCCCGGAACAGCGACTCCACCCGCCGGAGCAGCGCCATCCGCGCCCCCGCCTCGTCATCGGGTCCGGAGCGCAGCCCGGTCGCCGCCAGCTGGAGGAACTCGTCCAGGTCCACCTCGACGTCGACAAGCGTGACCAGGTCTCGCTCCACCCTGAGGAATCGGTCGAGGGGGCCCAGACGATGTGGGTCGAGCACCTTCCTGATGGTCGAAAGCGCCGCCGAGAGCCGGTTCGAGGCCTGGGGCGAGTCGTCACCGGGCCAGAACTGGTCGATGAGATCGGCACGACGGACCGGCCGCGGTCGGTTCGTGACGAGGATCGCCAGGACCTCCCGGGCGACTCTGGACTGCCACTGCGAGGCCCCGACCGCAACGCCCTCCACCGAGACCTCGAGCCCGCCGAAGGTCCTGATCGACACCGGCGCTCCGGCGGCGATGCGGCCCGCCGAGCACCACGCATCCCGGGCCATCGAGTTGGCACCCAAACGGTCGAGCTCCTCGGCGGCATCGCGACATCGCGCACTGCCCACGGCCTGGCCCGCCAACTGCGCCCGTTGACACTCAAGTCGGGCGAGGGCGATCGCCGCACCCATCGGCCGCCAGAGATCTTCGGCCTCGGCGAGCAAGCCATCGGCCGCCGCCGCATCGCTCGACAGCGCGGCCTGTAACTCGAGCGTCTCGGCGAGCACGGGGCGCTGATGCCGGGAGCGAGCGACCTCGGTGGCCGCCGCCGCCCAGCTGGCCGCCGCCGCACGATCGCCAGCGGCAAACTCGGCGTGGGCCAGCGCCAACATCGCCGTCGATCGGCCGATGCTCGAGTCGGTCGCCAACGCTCGTTGGGCGAGCGCCCGGGACTCGCCGGCGTCATCGGCAGCGACCACCCGGGCCCAGCCGGACAAGGCGGTGACCAGCAGCTCGGGGTCGTTGAGATCGCCGACGGTCGCCACCGCGTCGCGGAACGCGGCCACCGCCAACATCCGGTCACCGCGGGAGGCGTGGACGAGCCCAAACCCTGTTCGTGAGTGGCCGAGCAGCGCGGGGGCGACCCGGGCGAAGATGCGACGGGCCTCCTCGAGATCGGCCGCCGCCTCGTCGAGCTCGCCGCGGACCAACAACACCCTGGCGCGGATGCACAACGACATTCCTCGTCGCCGCCCCATTCCCGTCAGATCGGCGAGCCGGAGTGCCGCCGTCACCTGCTCCCATGCCGCGTCGAGCTCGCCGTACTCGAGCAGGCGGGCGGCGTAGAGGTTGCGCAGCAACGCCACGTCGAGGGCATCGTCGGTGGTCCCGGCACAGGTGATGGCAGTGGCGAACTCGCGATCGACCACATCTCGGGCGCCGCGCAACATGGCGACCAGCGCCAGCACGGTGTGGGCCGCGGCCCGGGCCGCGTCGTCATCGGCCTCCTCCGCCAGTGCCAACGCCTCGATCGCCATCCGCTCGGCACGAGCATGCTCGCCCAGGAAGAAGTACGCCCCGCTCCGCCGCCCCAACAGCATCGCACGGTCCCCCGCCGACGCCCGATGGGTGTCGGCGCGCTCATACAGCGCCAGCGCCCCGAGGTTGTCGCCGTCGAGGAAGCGCGCGAAACCCGCTCTCCAGGCCAGAGCGGCCGGAAGCGGCCCACCCGCTGGGGCCATCGCCAGGTAGCGCGCGGTCGCGCCGCTGAGGTCCCCGGTTGCCAGCGCGACGTCGGCACGCAGCATCTGCAAGGACTCGTCGTCGACCTCGCGCAGCGCGCTCACCAGCGCTGGGAGCAGCCCCGCACCGATCATCTCCCGACCGTGCTCGCGCAGCAGGGACACCAGCGGGGTCCGCGGCGCGCAGCGCCGGCCACAGTCCAGGGCCGCCTCCCACTCGCCTCGGGAGACGTAGGCGACCACCGCGGCGGAGAGCAACGACGCTCGACCACCGTCACCGGCACCGGCACGTAGCAGGTGATCACGAACGATCGGGGCGACGCAGCGCGCATCGACGATGTCGACGGCGGCCACGACGACCCCGGCCGCCGCCAAGGCGTCGATGTCGGCGCCGAGCCCGCCGGGCAACTCGGCCAGCAGGTCCGCCGTCCACCATGGCAGCGCCGCCAGCTGCTCGATGCCGGCGAGCAGCGACGCCGGGATATCGCCGAGCACCTCTTGCGCGACGTAGCCGGCCAGCTCCGCCCCGGCTGGATCGCCACCACGACCGGTCGCGCCGAGCCGCTCGCCGAGCCCACCGTTGCGGGCCGTCGACGCCACGACCGCCGCCGGCCAGCCGCGGGTCCGGGCGATCAGCTGGGGCGCGACGTCGAGCGAACGTTCCCGTCGCAGTATCCACTCGGCGACTTCACCCTCATCGAAGGCGAGGTCCTCAGCGGCCAGCGCGGTGACATGGCCGGCAGCGCTCAGACGTTCGAGGGCGAACGGGATCGGACGGCGCGAGGTCACGACGACGTGAATCGGCGGGGTGGCCAGTCGGCACAGCGCCTCGATGAAGGCGACGCTCGGTCCAGCGGCGTCGAGCACGTGGAGGCCATCGAACACGAGCACCAGCCGCTCGTCGACCAGTGCGTCCAACTCGTCGACGAACGGAGCGGCGAGCAGCGCGGCGTTGGGCTGGGTTCCGAGATCGGCGCTGACCGCCTGTCCGGCGAGACGCTCGAACTCGTCGGACATCGTGGGCACCACCCGGCGCAACCGATGCACGAGACGCCGGGTGAGCGACGACAGGGTGTCGTCGGCCGCCGTCAACGACTGGACCACCCAGCGATGGTCACGGCGCCGGCCGATCAACGTGGATTTGCCGTACCCCGCACCGGCCACGATCACCGTGATCGGTTTGATCGCCGCCGGTTCCAAGAGCTCCTCAAGCCGCGCCCGGACCAAGACCGCGCCCTCGGCTTGCTCCACCACCGGCGTTCCCCTCAGCCCGTGTTCGATCAGGACCCTGAGCGTAGTACCGGTCCGACCGCCCGCGCCGGTGAACGCCGGCGCCGATGTCCGATCAGGCGAACACGTACGGGTCGAGCGTCGACTGTGCCCGCTTGCGCCAGCGGTGCCAGTTGCCGCCGCCGTAGTAGGCGAGGCTCCCCGGGGTCGCACCGCCGTGGTCGTTGTAGTACGACAGGCAGTCACGCAATGGGGCCGTGGCCACGTCGGCGTCATGGCAGTGCCGGACCCAGGCGGCTTCCGCCTCGGCGGTGACGTCGACGCGCCGATGACCTCGTTCGCCCATCAGCGTGAGGACCCACACGATGTAGGCCGTGTGCGCCTCGATCGAGTCGATGAAGTTGAACGTGCCACCGCCGCCTTGCGGGCCGGTGACGACGAACAGGTTGGGGAAGCCCTCGCTGTGAACCCCTAGGTAGGTCGCGGTGCCGTGATCGTCCCACTTGTCGCGCAGGCTTCGCCCGCCACGACCGACGATCATGTTGAACGTCGACGCGGCCATCCACTGGAACCCGGTGGCATGGATCAGCACGTCCAGCTGGTACTCCACTCCGTCGTGGACGACCCCTCGCTCGTTGATCTGCCCGACGCCCATCGGTGCCGTGTCGACGAGGTGGACATTGGGTCGGTTGAACGCCGGCAGATACTGATCGTGGAACGTGGGACGCTTGCAACCGTAGGGGTACCAGGGCTTGAGGGCCGCGGCCGTCACGGGATCCTCGACGATCGCGTCCACCCGCGCTCGGATCTGCTCCATGATCCGGAAGTTGCTGTCGAGTTGCTTGGCGACGAGCTCGGATGGTGTCAGCTCACGCTCGTAGGTCTTGCGCTCCTTGAAGTCGGCTACCTTGCCGGCGAGGTAGTCGTCGTTGGCTTGGAGCGCCGTCCGACCGGCCGAGATCCGAGCGAACCGACGGCGGCGGGCGAGGGCCCATCCGGGCTCGGTGGCCCATGTCTCCCGCTCCTCATCGGTGGTCGCCCGCTGGTCCCGGACGTCGATGGTCGAGGGTGTGCGTTGAAACACGAACAACTCTCCGGCGACCTTGGCCAGCTCGGGGACGGCCTGGACGGCCGTGGCGCCGGTGCCGATGATCCCGAGCCGACGGCCGGCGAGCGGGACGTCGTAGTCCCACCGTGACGTATGGAACGAGTCGCCGCCGAAGGTCTCCATGCCCTTGATCCGGGCCAACTTGGGACTGGTCAGGATGCCGTTGGCGAGCACGACGAACCGTGCCCGCATCGCGTCGCCACGGTCGGTGCGCACCGTCCAGCGCCCGTCGTGCTCATCCCATTCGGTGCGCTCGACGGTGGTGTGGAACAGGCAGCGTTCGTAGAACCCGAACCGATCGGCCATCGACTGGCAGTACTCGAGGATCTCGAAGCCCGATGCGAACTTCATCGACGGGACGTACCCCATCTCCTCGAGCAGCGGCAGATAGCTGTAGGACTCGACGTCGCAGGCGACACCGGGATAGCGGTTCCAATACCACGTGCCGCCGACGTCGCCGCCCTTCTCGCAGACCCGCACATCGGTGATGCCGGCCGCCTGCAGCTTGTGCCAGAGCAACAGGCCGGCGAACCCGGCGCCGACGATCAGGACGTCGCACTCGTCGTCGAGCGGGTCGCGCTCGACGGGCTCACCGGAGTAGGGGTCGTCGAGGTAGTGGGCGAACTCGCCGTCCATCGCGATGTAGTCGGCGGCCCCACGACGCGACTCCTTGTCGGCGCGGTAACGGGCCTGCTCGTCGGCATCGAACACCGCCCCGGCCGGTGCCGCCGGCAACGTCGTGAGGGCCTCGTCGTCGGTGACGCCGTAGCCGCTCCCGGTGATCGGACCACCCGGACGGACCGCCCGGGTGTCGAACCGCTTTCGCCCGGTCGCCGGGTCAACACCGATCGCCGAGCGGGTCCCACCGTCTGCCATCCCATCGATCTCATCACGTCGTGGGGCCGGGTGCCCCACCGAGCGCGGCGGTCAGCCGCCCACCGAGACCGGGAGGCGTTTGATGCCGTTGATGAACCCCGAGCGGAGATGGGCGGGCTCGCCGGTGACGGTCAGGTTGGGCATCTGGTCGAACATCTCGTTGAAGATGACGGCCATCTCACGGCGGGCCAGGTGGGCGCCGAGGCAGAAGTGTGGACCACGGGCGCCAAAGCCGAGGTGCGGGTTGGGGTCACGGCGAACATCGAATCGATCGGGGTCGGTGAACACCGTCTCGTCCCGGTTGGCGGCGTTGTACTGCAACGTCACCTTGTCGCCTTCGTGGAACTGGTGACCCCCAACCTCGACGTCGCGGGTGACGGTGCGACGCATGAAGATCACCGGTGACGCATAGCGGACGATCTCTTCGACCGCCGAGTCGGTGACCGATCGGTCGTTCATCCAGATCCGCTGCTGGTCAGGATTGCGGAACAACTCGTAGACGCCGTGGGTGGTCGCCGTGCGGGTCGTCTCGTTGCCGGCGGCGACGAGCAGGATGAAGAACGAGGCCAGCTCGGCATGGGTCAGCTTCTCGCCGTCGACCGCGGTGTTGACCAGGGCCGAGGTCAGATCGTCGGTGGGGTTGGCGACGCGGTCCTCGGCGATCTTGGTCATCAGTCCGGCGAGGTCCATCCCGGCCTGCAGGAGCCGGCCGATCGGCTCGACACCTTCGGGCATGAACTCGGGATCGCCACCGGAGAGGATGACGTTGGTCTCGGCCAACACGAAGTCGCGCTCGCTCTCGGGGATGCCCATCATGTCGCAGATGACGATCAGCGGGAACGGGGCGGCGATCTCGGCGACGAGGTCGAACTCACCCTTCGGTACGGCTTCGGCGACGATGCGCTTGGCCAGGCGGGCGACGTCGTCGTAGATCTGGCCGATCATCCGGGGCGTGAACGCGGCCTGCACGATCCGTCGCAGCCGAGCGTGACGCGGGTTGTCCATGTTGATCATCGACCCGTAGAAGGTGAGCATCTCCTCGGGCAGATCGGGCACCGAGGTCGCACCCTTGGACGAACAGAAGACGTCGGGCCGGATGCTCATCTCGACCACGTCGGCATGGCGGGTGACGGCGTGATATCCCGGTCCGACCGGCAACCCGGGGACCTCGGGCTCCTCGAAGAAGGCGATCGGCCGTTCCCGACGCAACATGGCGAACGCAGCCAGGCGTTCGTCCTGCGGACGCTCCCAGAACGACACGTCCGACAGGTCGATCTCGTCCACCCGGTTCGGCCAGGTGACGCTCGAAGTGGCACTCATGCCGCCACCGTAGGCCGTGGTGAGCGTCGACTCGGACACACGCCGCCGCCGGGCCCGGCCATGCTGGATCGATGACGACCAGCCAAGTGCGCCACGGCGTGAAGCTGTCGAGCCTGGACGACCAGTTGTTCGCCGGAGCGGGTCTCACCAAACGGGCCCTCATCGACTACCTCGACGCGCTCCACGGCCGGATGGTGCCGGTGCTGTGCGATCGTCCGTTGTCGGTGGTCCGCACCACGGGTGACACGCCGTTCATGCAGAAGAACCTCCCTCGGTACGCCCCGGCGTGGATCGAGCGGGTGACGATCTGGGCCGCGGCATCACGGCGAGACGTGCACTACGCCCTGTGCAACGACCGGCGCACGCTGCTGTGGTTCGGCAACCAGCGCGCTGTCGAGTACCACCCGACGCTCGCGTTGGCCAGCGACCTCGCCCATCCGACTCATCTGGTGATCGATGTCGACCCACCGAGTGGTGGCTTCGCCGCCGCCGTGCGCGCCGCGCACCTCGTGCGACACACCCTCGAGGAGGCGGGACTGCCCAGCGCGGTGAAGACCAGCGGCGCCAAGGGGGTCCACGTCTTCGTCCCGCTCACCACCGACACCGATGGGCTCGACGCCGCGGCCGCCACGCGGGCGATCGCCCAGCGGGCCGAGCGCCTCGCGCCCGGACTCGTCACGACGTCGTTCCTCAAGGCCGACCGCGGCGACAAGGTCTTCCTCGACGCCACCCGCACCGGCGCCGCGACGGTCGCCGCCGCCTACAGCCCCCGGGCCCGGCCCGGGGTGCCGGTGTCGTACCCGATCGGTTGGGAAGCACTCGACGACGTCGAGCCGGGCGAGCTGACGATCACCACGGCCGTCGGGTTGCTCGACGGCGCCGACCCATGGGTCGACGCGATGCCCGACCCCCAGCCACTGCCCGCCGATCTCGTGGCCGCGGGCCACGAGATCCCGATCCCGCGTGTGGCCGCGATGCACGACGGCAAGCGTCGCCGGCGCGAAGCCCGCGGCCGCTGACACCGCCGTCGGCTAGGACCCGACGGGCAGACGAATCGTGAAGCGGGCTCCGCCCGCTGGGCCGTTCTCGGCCGAGATCGTGCCGCCGTGGGCGGTCACCAGCTGGCGGGCGATGGTCAGACCAAGACCGCTGCCACCCGAGTCGGCCGCCCGGGCGAAGCGGTCGAACACCCGCTCGGGGTCGGCGCCGAGCCCCGGCCCCTCGTCGATCACCGTCACGACGCCAGCGCCGTCGATCGCCTGCGCCAGCTCGACCGTGACGGTGCCGCCGGGTGGCGAGTGCCGAACGGCGTTGGTCAGCACGTTGGTCAGCACCTGAGCAAGCCGCAGCGGATCGGCCTCGATCTCGCAGCCCGTCGAGGTCTCCACCGCGAGACGCACCGATCGACGCGCCGCCGTCGCCGCCAAGGCCGTCGTCACCGACTCGACCAACACCTCCAATCGGACCGACTCCCGGTGCAGCACCAGTTCGCCCGCATCACCGAGCGACAGCACACGCAGATCCTCGACCAGCCGCTCCAAGGTTCCGGTCTGGTCAAGCAGTAGCCGCAGACTGCCGTCGGACCGATCGTGGATGCCGTCGAGTTGCAGCTCGAGCTCGCCCCGCAGCACGGTCAGCGGGGTACGCAACTCGTGGGTTACATCGGCGAGAAAGCGCTGCCGAGCGGTCTCGGACGCTTCGAGCCGGTTCGCCATGTCGTTGAAAGCGCGCCCAAGCGTGCGCACCGACCGTGGACCCGCCGGATCCACACGGATGTCGTAGTCACCGCCGCCGACCCGTTCGGCGCCTTCCAGAAGATCGCTGACCGGTCGCGCCAGACGGCGGTAGGTGAACACCGTGGCCCCGATCGCCGCCACCGCACCCACGACGAGCACCGCCGGTGAACCGCGGGCTTCGCCGTCGTAGCGGTCGCGCCATGGCCGCCCGACGAGCGCACCGAGCGCGAGCCAGACGGCCACGGCGACGATCAGGAGGCGTAGGAACCGGCGCCGCCACCACCGGGCCGAGGGCGGCGCCCACCCCGGCGGAGGCCCACCCGGCGGAGGCCCACCCGGCGGACACCGGCGGCCCCGATCGGGACTCATCGGCCGGCCGACGGGTCGGCCAGCCGGTACCCGACGCCGTGGACGGTCACCACCCGCGACGGCCGGTGGGGGTCGTCTTCGATCTTGCGGCGCAGGTTCTTGACGTGGGCGTCGATCGATCGCACGGCGACGTCGGGCACCTCGCCCTGCGCCTCGGCGAGCAACTGGCCGCGGGTGAACACCCGCCCTGGCGAGGCGGCCAGGTGGGCCAGCAGATCGAACTCCGTCGCGGTGAGCTCGACCGACCGCCCGCCGACGGCCACCTGGCGGGTGATGGGATCGACGGTGAGGTCTCCGACCCGTCGGATCGCGTCGGGCGTCGACGGCGCGGTAGTGCGACGCAGGACGGCGCGCACCCGGGCCAGCAGCTCACGCGGGCTGAACGGTTTGACCAGGTAGTCGTCGGCCCCGATCTCGAGACCGGCGACCCGGTCCGCCTCGTCACCACGAGCGGTGAGCATGATGATCGGCACGCCGTCTCCGGCCCGCAGGCTGCGGGCCACGTCGAGTCCGTCGCGGTCGGGCAGCCCGAGGTCGAGGACCACCAGGTCGGGGGTGATCGAACTGACGACGCGCTCGGCCTCGCCGCCCGTCGACGCCGTGACCACCCGGTAGCCGGCGTCGGCGAGGACATCGCGCACGATCGTCACGATGGCGGGCTCGTCATCGACGACCAAGACGTGCATGCCCGTCATGATCGCATGGCGCTCAGCCCGTGGGGTCGGAGGGCGCTTCGTCGCCCGCGGCGGACTCCAACGGCTCGACCCTGGTCGCGGTGGTGGGTCCGGCGGTGGTGGTAGACAGCGCCGGGTCGCCGCCATGGGCCCGACGATGCCACCGGTCGAGGTGGTCCTCGGCCATCCACGGACGACCGCTCCAGGGTTCACAGCGACGTCCCCGACGCGAGGCCACGAGAGCGATCACCCCGATGACCAGCAGGGCCACCAAGACAAACCCCGGGCCCCCGCGGTGGGTGCCGTGCCATCCATCGCGCCACATCCCGTCCACGACGACGGTGCGGGCGCCGCCCTCGTCGACCGAGCCGCGCACGACCTCGATGGTTGTGTCGTCGCGCTGGCCGGCGCGGTAGGCGCCCAGTCCGACGGCCGCCAGCGCGGCGGTGGTCAGGATGCCGGCGGCGATTCCGGCCCAGATCCGGTTGGTGGTGTGGTTGTTGGTTCGATCCGACATCGGGCGCTCCTTGTGGTCGTGGGGTCGGTGGATGTCGACTCCACCGTGGACGACGGATGTGAAGCGGATGTGAACGAACTGCGGAGGTCTCTCGATCCCGCCGACTCGACGCCGGGTTGCCGTGGGGAACGAGCGCTCGGACCCCCGCGACGTCGTCGTCGGAATCTTGACTCAGTCCAAAAAACCCGTCACAGTGGTACCCGATGACGGAGGACGAGCCGCAGGTCAGCCAGGGGGAACACGGGGAAGGCCGAGACGACGGTCACGACCCCGTGCGCACCCTGCGCGATCGGGGCTTGAACGTCACGGCCCAACGACTCGCCGTGCTCCGGGCGGTGTCGCAACAAGCGCACGGCACCGCCGTCGAGGTCGCCGAGTTGGTGCGCGACGAGATCGGTGCCATCTCGCGCCAGTCGGTCTACGACACCCTGACGTTGCTCACCGACCACCAGATCATCCGCCGCGTGCAGCCCGCCGGATCGGCCGCCCGTTACGAGCGCCGGGTCGGCGACAACCACCACCACCTGGTGTGCCGGACGTGCGATCGCCTGGTCGATGTCGATTGCGCCGTCGGCGAGATGCCATGCCTGGTACCCGTCGACAGCGGCGACTTCATCGTCGACGAGGCCGAGGTCATCTACTGGGGCATCTGCCCGGCGTGCCAGGCCGCCGCCACGTGACCCGACCCACACGATCTGTTTCACCACCACCACCAGACAGAAAGCAAGAGACCACCACCATGACCGATCACACGCAAGGGTCCCCCGAGTGGGGCGGGCTCACTTCCTCGGAGTTCCAGTCCAACGAGAAGTGGTGGCCCAACGCGCTCAACCTGCGGATCCTCCACCAGGCTCACCCGGCCTCCAGCCCGTTCGGGCCCGACTACGACTACCGCGCCACCCTCGCCGGGGTCGACATCGACGCGTTGACCCGTGACGTCGACGCCGTGATGACGGACTCGAAGGAATGGTGGCCCGCCGACTGGGGCCACTACGGCCCGCTGTTTATCCGCATGAGCTGGCACGCCGCCGGCACCTATCGCGTCAGCGACGGCCGCGGCGGCGGCGGCAACGGCGCCCAACGCTTCGCCCCGCTCAACTCCTGGCCGGACAACGCCAGCCTCGACAAGGCACGACGACTGCTCCTACCGGTCAAGGAAAAGTACGGCAAGCAGATCTCGTGGGCTGACCTGCTGGTCTTCGCCGGCAACCGCGCCCTCGAGACGATGGGGTTCGCCACCTCGGGCTTCGCCTTCGGGCGCGAGGACATCTGGGCACCCGAAGACGACGTCTACTGGGGCCCGGAGAACGAGTGGCTCGCCGCCCACGACGAGCGGTACACCGGCACCTGGGACGATGGCGATCGCACCCTCGACAGCCCGCTGGCGGCGGTCCAGATGGGACTCATCTACGTCAATCCGGAAGGCCCCAACGGCATCCCCGACGCGCTCAAGTCGGCGCAGGACATCCGCGAGACGTTCGGCCGCATGGCGATGAACGACGAGGAGACGGCCGCCCTGACCATCGGGGGCCACACCTTCGGCAAGATGCACGGCGCCGTGGCCCCCGACTCGGTCGGCGCCGAGCCCGAGGCCGCGCCACTCACGGAGCAAGGTCTTGGCTGGGCAAACTCCGAGGGCACCGGTGTGGCCGAGTACACGCTGACGTCCGGGCTCGAGGGCGCCTGGACGCCGACTCCGACCACCTGGGACAACAAGTACCTGGAGACGATCTTCGCCCACGAATGGGAGCTCGTGCGCTCCCCCGCCGGGGCGCAGCAGTGGCAGCCCAAGGTGGTCAAGGAGGGCTTCATGGTCCCCGACGCCCACATCGAGGGGAAGATGAACCCGCCGGCCATGTCGACCGCCGACATGGCGATGGTCGCCGACCCCGCCTACCTGGCGATCTCCAAGCGGTTCTACGAGAACCCCGACCAGCTCGCCGACGCCTTCGCCAAGGCCTGGTTCAAGCTGCTCCACCGCGACATGGGTCCGGCCATCCGCTACATCGGCCCGCAGGTTCCCGACGAGACCTACATCTGGCAGGACAACGTCCCGGCCCAGGTCGGACCGGTGATCGGCGACGCCGAGATCGCCGAGCTGACGACGATGATCCTGACCTCCGGGCTGAGCCCCCAGCAGCTGATCGGCACGGCGTGGGCATCGGCATCGACCTACCGGCGCACCGACTTCCGGGGCGGGGCCAACGGGGCCCGGATCAGGCTGTCGCCGATGAGCGATTGGGACGTCAACGTCCGTGCCGGAGTCGGACCCGTCATCGCCACGCTCGGTGAGATCCAGACGACCTTCAACGCCAAGGGCGGCGCCCAGGTGTCGCTGGCCGACCTGATCGTGCTCGGCGGCACCGCGGCGGTCGAGGCGGCGGCGCAGGCCGCCGGTTACGAGATCACCGTGCCGTTCACGCCGGGTCGCACCGACGCCACCCAGGACGACACCGAGGTCGACTCGTTCGCCTGGCTGGAGCCGCGCGCCGACGGGTTCCGCAACTACGTCGCCAAGCACGGCCCGGTTCCCACCGAGCACCTGTTGATCGACAAGGCCTTCATGCTCAACCTGTCGGCCCCCCAGATGACCGCCCTCGTCGGCGGACTACGGGTCCTCGGCGTCAACGTCGACGATGACGGTTACGGCGAGCTGACCGAACGCAAGGGCCAGTTGAGCAACGACTTTTTCGTCAACCTGGTCGACATGGGCACCGTGTGGAGCGCGGTCGGCGAGGGCGCCGAGTTCTTCGAGGGTAAGGACCGCGCCAGCGGGGCTCCGAAGTGGACGGCGACCCGGGTCGATCTCGTCTTCGGTGCCAACAGCCAACTGCGCGCCCTGACCGAGGAGTTTGCCGCCGCCGGTGGTGACGCCGACTTCATCCGCCACTTCGTCGATGGCTGGGTCACGGTGATGAACAACGACCGCTTCGACCTCGACTGAGATCGGTCGCCGTCGAACCGTACGAGCAAGGAGTGGGGGGCGTCGCCGACGCGACGCCCCCCATCCGCGTCCGCCCCCTCGCCGCGGCCCGCGATCGTCGTCGCCTTGCGCACCGGCCCGCCGGGGTCGGGCCCCTACGGACGGGCGCCGGTGATCGCGGTGCCGATCGTGTCCGGGGTGATCGTGTCGACGGCGACGTGACGGGCACCCATCAGCTCGGCCAGCTCGATCGCCAAGCCGAGCCGGGTCGGGCCGGTCTCGCAGTCGACCACGACGGCGGGGACGGACGCCGCCCGGATCGCCACCGCGGCGTCACGCGCCCGGTCGAGGGCGTCGGCACCACCGGTCGCCCGACCGTCGGTGAGCACCGCCAGCAGCACGTCGGACTCGGCGGGGCGCACCCGCTCGGCGACCGCCAACGCCGCCAGTAGACCCGGACCGAGCGGTGTCTCCCCACCGGTGGTGAGATGCGCCAACCGGTGCCGGGCGACCTCGACGCTGGCGGTCGGGCTCAACACGACCTGGGCACCGTTACGACCGAAGGTCACCAGCGCCACCCGGTCGCGCCGCTCGTAGGCGCCCGTGAGCAGCCCGAGCACGGTCCCCGACGCCGCCTCGGCTCGGTCGGCAACCCCCATCGACCCGCTGAGATCGACGCACAGCACCACCGTCCGAGTGGCGGTGGCGACACGGGTCGCCGTGCGGATCGTGTCGGGGTCGTCGAGGGCGGCGTGGGTCGTGGCCCGGCGTCGGGCGGTGGCCACGACCGACACCCGGTCGCCAGGTCCGGCCGCGACGTCGCCGACGGTGCGGCCCCGCTCGGCCCGGACCGGGCGTGGTCGTCGCGGATCGCCGGGCGGCCGGCGCGGCACCCCGAGCGCTAGTGGTCGATCGGCACCTCCGGGTGAGCGGTCGGACCGGTCGCCGGTGCCGCCAAACCGCTCATCACCCGACTCGTCGTCGATCTCGTCGTCGGGCTCCGGCGGCGCCGGCTCCTCGAGCGCCTCGCCGATCGCCTGGCGCAGCGCCTCGGGCGGGATCACCGGCGGATCGAAGGGCCCCCGGCGGCTGCGATGGGCGAGCGCGAGGTGGGCGATCCGCTCGATGTCGTCCATCGACGTGGTGTCCCGCCCCTCGAACCCGGCGAGCGCGGCGGCGGCGCGACACAGGGTCAGATCGGCGCGCAGCCCCTCGGCGCCGACCGCCAACGCCAGCCGGGTCGCCGCCGCGATCACCTCGTCACCGACCGCGGCGGACACCACGTCACCGAGCGACGAAGCCGATGGCTCGTCGCCACCGGCGACGACGATCGGCTCGCCGCGGTCGAAGGCCAGCCGGCGGCGCACCGCCTCGGCCCGCTCGGCCGGGTCGGACCCGGCAGTCACGTGCACGCAGAGCCCGAAACGATCGAGCAGCTGCGGGCGCAGCTCGCCTTCCTCGGGGTTCATCGACCCGATCAGCACGAACCGGGACGCGTGACGATGCGACACCCCGTCGCGCTCGACGCGGTTCTGCCCCGACACCGCGACGTCGAGCAGCACGTCCACCAGATGATCGGGCAACAGGTTGACCTCGTCGACATACAGCACGCCGCCGTCGGCCGCCGCCAGCAGACCGGGATGGAACACGATCTCACCACCGCTCAGCGCGGCGCGGGTGTCGAGCGAGCCGACCAGGCGGTCCTCGGTGGCGCCGACGGGCAGCTCGACGAAGGGCACCGCGCCATCGGGCCCGGCCCCCAGCAACTCGGCCAGACCGCGCGCCAACGTGGTCTTGGCCGAACCCTTGTCACCGCGCAGCAGCACCCCGCCCAGCCGTGGATCGACCGCCACCAGCCGCAGCGCCAGCTTGGCGTCGGCCTGACCGACGACGGCGTCGAACGGGAAGGTGTGGGTCACCGACCCTCCTCCCAGCCCTCGGCCTCGAGCACGGCGTCAGCCAGCGTCTTGCGCGCCACGTCACTGGCATCCCACATCTCGCGGCGGTCGGCCTCGAGCAGCCGCTCGGCGATCGAACGCATCGCCCACGGGTTGGATCGCTCGAAGAACTCGCGCATCGCGGCGTCACCGACGTATGCCTCGGTCACCCGCTCGTACATCCAGTCCTCGACGATGTCGGTACCGTCGCCGTGGGTCACCGCGTCATACCCGAACAGGTAGTCGACGGTGGCCGCCAGCTCGAAGGCACCCTTGTAGCCGTGCTGGCGCATCGCCTCGATCCAGCGCGGGTTGAGGACACGGCTGCGCACCACCCGGGCCGCCTCCTCGCGCAACGAGCGGACCTTGGGGTCGGCGGGGTCGGCCGAATCGCCGAACCAGGCCTTGGGCGCGCGGCCGGTCAACGCCCGCACGGCGGCGACCATGCCACCGTGGTCCTGGAGGTAGTCGTCGGAGTCGAAGATGTCGTGCTCGCGGTTGTCCTGGTTCTTGACCGCGATCTCGATCGCCGCGAACCGGCGCGCCATCCCGTCGGGGTCGGCCACGCCGTGCCGATCACGTCCGTAGGCGAAGCCGGACCAGGCCAGGTACACCTCGGCGAGGTCGGCCTGGGTGCGCCACGAGCCTTGCTCCAACACCGGCAAGATGCCCGAGCCGTAGCCACCCGGCGGCGGGCCCCACAGCCGGGCGTCGGCGGCGCCGACGGCACGAACCGGGTTCTGGTCGGTCGACTCCTCGAGCCCGGCGACCATCGCCACGGCGTCGTCGAGCAGCTCGATCACATGCGGGAAGGCGTCGCGAAAGAACCCCGAGATGCGCAGCGTCACGTCGACGCGGGGCCGGCCGAGCTCGGCCGGTGGCACCGGCTCGATGGCCACCACGCGCCGCGTCTGGTCGTCCCACACCGGCCGAACGCCGAGCAACGCCAACGCTTGGGCGGCGTCGTCACCGCCGGTGCGCATCGCGGCGGTGCCCCACAGCACCAGCCCCACGGTGGTCGGGTAGTCGCCGGTCTCGTCGAGCTGGCGTTCGATCAGCCGGTCGGCCAACGCCCGACCGACCTCCCAGGCCAACGGTGAGGGGATCGCCTTCGGGTCGACCGAGTAGAAGTTGCGTCCGGTCGGCAACACGTTGGCGGCACCGCGACTGGGCGCGCCGCTCGGCCCGGCGGGGACGTGGCGACCGGCGAGACCACCGAGCAGGTGGTCGAGCTCGTCGGTCGTGGCCTCGAGCGACGGGATCAGCGTCCGGGCGACCCAGGCGAGCGTCGGGTCGGTGGTCGACGCGACGTCCCAACCCGTGGCCGCGAGCGTCTCGACCCGCCGGCGGGCCTCGGCCTCGACGGCGTCGGTGTCGTGTCGCCCGGCGGCACCGAGGTCGATGCCCAGGTCGGATGCCACCGTCGCCCGCAGCGACGCGACGTCGCCCTGGGGCAGGCGGGTGACGGCCAGCACCAGGTCGACGAGCTGCTCGCCGCTCGGCACCTGGCCGAGTGTGTGGAGGCCACCACGGATCTGGGCGTCCTTGAGCGCGCAGAGGTAGCCGTCGACCTCCAGCACGATGTCGCCGAAGGTCTCCTCATCGGGCAGAGCATCGCCGAGCTCGAGGTCACGGTGGATCTCCGCCGACACCAACAGCTCCCACACCTGGTCGCGAAGCGCCGGGGCCTTGGCCGGGTCCATCGCCTCGGCGTTGGCGAGCGCGTCGAGCAGCTGCTCCAGCCGGGCGAGGTCGTCGTAGGTGTCGGCGCGGGTCAGCGGTGGGGGCAGGTGGTCGATCACGACGGCGTGGGTGCGGCGCTTGGCCTGCGTGCCCTCGCCGGGATCGTTGACGACGAAGGGGTAGAAGAACGGGACGTCGGCCACCGCGGCATCGGGGTAGCACCCCGACGACAACGCCATCGCCTTGCCGGGCAGCCACTCGACGGTGCCGTGCTTGCCGAGGTGGACGATGGCGTCGGCCCCCCACCCGCCATCGGCCCGGGGCGTCGCCAGCCACCGGTAGAAGGCGAGGTAGTGGTGCGGCGGCGGGAGGTCGGGGGCGTGATAGGTGGCGATCGGGTCGGCGCCGAAGCCGCGCGGCGGCTGGATCGTGACCAGCACGTTGTCGAGGTCGACGCCCGGGAAGCGGAAGTGCCCCCCGGCGACGTACACCCCGCCCGGGGCATCGCCCCACAACGGCATGATCTCATCGCGCGCCGTGGTGGGGAGGCCGGCGAACCATTGGCGGTAGGTCCGGGTGGGGAGCGTTCCGACCGCGATGTCGACCTGAGCGACGGTCAGCTCGGGCTGGTCGTAGGTGAAGCCGGCCGCCAGCTCGTCCATCAACGCGTCGCCGTGCGCCGGAATCCGGTCGACCCGGTAGCCGTCGGCGCGCATCCGGTGCAACACCTCGATCGCCGAGGCCGGGGTGTCGAGGCCGACGGCGTTGCCCAGCCGGGCCCGCTTGGTCGGATAGGCCGACAGGACGATCGCGACACGCCGCTCGGCGACCGGGATGCGGGCGAGCCGGGCGTGGCGCATGGCGAGCCGGGCAACCCGCTCGGTGCGCTCGGGATCGGCCCGGGTGACCACGATCTCGCTACCCGCGGCACCATCGGCATCGACCGTCTCGCGGAACGTGAAGGTCGGACCGATGACGCGCCCGTCGAACTCGGGGATGGCGACCCCCGATGCGACCTCGACCGGGGTCAGGCCGGCGTCGTCGTCCAGCCACTCATCACGCGACCGTCCCGCCGAGGGCGCCTGGATCACCGGCACGCCGAGGGCGTCGATGCCCGGCACCTCCCACCGGTCGCCGCCGGACACCGTCTCACCGGCCGCGAGCGTCGAGGTCACGATGGCGTCGACGCCGAGCTCGGCGCAGCGATCGAGCGCCGGCACCCGGCCGTGGTCGTCACGTCGCAGCGAGTAGGTCCAGATCGCCACCGCGTCGCCCCCGGCGCGGTGGATGGCCGCGCACAGATCGGCGATCGACGTCGTGTTCCCGGCGACCAGGTGAGCCCGGTAGAAGATCACCGCCACCAACGGCCGGCCGGGGTCCCGCCCGGAGAGGTCGGCCCCCAACCCGGCCCCCGACCACACACCGACGTCGCCGATCGCGGCGGGTGGATCGAACCCCACGCCGGCCATGCCCACGGTGTCGGCGAGGAACCGCACCAGGTTGCTCATGTTCTCGGGCCCACCGGCGACGACGTAGCGATGGGCCTCGGCCACCAACCCCGACGGGGCGGTCGATGCCGCCAGCAGTGCGGGGTCGGGTCGGGCCTCGCCGCCGAGTGCGACGAGTGCCACGCCGTCGGCCGCGCAGGCGGCGGCGAACGCGGCGAAGCCGCCCCACTGGTCGGCCCCGCCGAGCAGGCGGAGGACCGCCACTCGCACACCGTCGAGCGGCGGCGGGCGATCGACGCGGTCGGGGTGGAACCAGCGCACCGGTCCGACCTCGTCGGGCAGCGAGTCGACGGCGACGCGCATCGCCAGCAACTCGGTGTCGGCGTTCGAGCCGAACAGGATCATCGGTTGGCCTCCTCGAGGAGGCGGTCGTAGCGAGCCTGGCGGGCGGGCTCGTCGTGCAGCGAGCAGTCACCGCACATCGAGCCGCCGGCGTGGCGGTAGTAGAGGCAACAGGCGTTGCGCTGCCACGCCCACGTCGGTCCGAGCACCACCACCTCGCCGGCGGTGCGCAGCTCGGGTCGGGCGGTGGCGAAGAACCGCTGGACCGCCGTCCGTGTCGCTCCGCGGTGGTCGGGACGCGGATCCATCAGGGCCTCGAACGACGACGCGCACGACGACGCCACGTTGGCCCACATCATCCGTGCGCCGACGCGGCAGGCCCGACGCGAGGTTTCGATGATCGCAGCGAGGTGGTCGTCGATCAGGTGGGCGTGAAGCGCGGCCCACTCGTCGGCGGTCGACTCGTCACCTACCGGTGGTGCGGTCACCCACGCGGCGCGCTCGACGAGCACGGCGTTCGGCCGGTTGCGGCCGAACTGGATCGACACGTTCGCCGGCGAGACGTCGACCGCTCGGCCGGCCAGCAGCCACGTGCCGATGGCGACCGAGGCGATGCGGAAGGCGTAGCCCTGCACGATCAACGACATGGCGATGTCGTCGCGGTCAATGCCACGCCCGGCCATCGCGGTGCGCATCGTCGTCAACAGCACGCCCTCGTCGTGGACCAACGAGGCCCCTGGCAACCAGTCCTCGCTCGCCGGCTCGTCACCGCGGACCGACACCCGTATGTAGCCGACCAACCCGGTCAGCTCGGCCAGCGCATGCCCGGCATCGGACTCGGTCCGCCGTTGCGGCGTTGAACTCCTCGCTGCGTCAGCAGCGCCCGTCGTCGTCATCGGTGCGATCCATCCTCGTGGTCCGAGGCCGCATCGGTGCGATGCGACCCGTCGGTGCCGTGCGGTGTCCTGGCTCCCGGATCAAGGTTCGCCTCCGCCTTCCAGTCCGAGGACCGTGGCGTCGTGAAGGGTCGCTCCCCGGTGACAGTTGCGGGACAGCCCCGGATTCACACCGGTGTTCCCGTACGGACGAACGCAGGTTAGCCGTTCGGTCGCCGGCGTTCGCCGGGGCGACCGATGCGCCGGGTCGCCGCGACGACGAAGTGCTCGGCGATGTCCGGGCGCGTGGCGAGATGGAGGTGCAGGTAGCTGGCGAGCATCCGCTCGGTGGCGAAGCCGGCGCGTTGGACGCTGCGGTGGGTGCGCAACGTGATGGCCGACCCCGTCGGGGCACACGTGGAGTAGTGGAACTCGTGGCCACGCACGCTCGTCGCCGCGGGTCCGAGCGGGCTGGCGTCGGTGATGGTCGCCTCGCGATAGCCGAGCGTCAGCCGGTCGGTCATCGTCACCGCCGTCGGTACCACGCCCGCCATCGCCCGCTTGTCGAGCCGGTCGGCCAACCACAGCAGACCGCCACACTCGGCCCACACCGCGAGGCCGGCAGCCGACCGCGCGGCGATGTCGTGCAGGAGCGGGCGGTTGTCGGCCAGCTCGGCGGCGAACACCTCGGGGAACCCACCTCCGGCCACCAGTGCGTCGGCCCCATCGGGCAAGGCCGACTCCTCGAGGGGGTCGAAGGCCAGGATCTCGGCACCGGCGGCGACCAGCGCCTCGACGTTGTCGGGGTACTGAAAGCTGAACGCCGGGCCGGCGGCCACCGCGATCCGGGCGTCACCGACCGGCGCAGGGCGTGGCAGCCCGGCGACGGTGAGCGCCGGTGCCGAAAGGGCGATGTCCTCGATCGCCCCGAGGTCGCACCGGCGTTCGATCACGACGCCGAGGCGCGCGACCGAGCGCGTCACCTCGTCGGCGTGCTCGACCACTGGTACCAACCCGAGATGACGATCCCGCCACGCCAGGGCCTCGTCCCGACCCATCGTGCCGACCACCGGGATGCCAACCGGCGCCAGCGCCTCGACCAACATCTCCCGGTGGGCATCGCTCCCCACCCGGTTGAGCACGACTCCGGCGATTCGCACCCGGGGATCGAAGGTGGCGAACCCGTGCACGACCGCGGCCACCGAGTGGCTGGTGGCGGCGGCATCGACCACCAGCAGCACCGGCGCACCGAGCGCCACCGCGACCTCGGCCGTCGACGACGGGGTGCCGTCGCGGGCGCCGTCGAACAAACCCATCACACCCTCGATCACCAGCAGTTCGCGGCCCTCGCCGGCACGCGCCGCCAGCGGGCCGATCGCCTCGATCCCGCTGATCCATGCGTCGAGGTTGCGCGACGGCGCCCCGGTCGCGATCGCGTGGTAACCGGGGTCGATGAAGTCGGGCCCGACCTTGGCGGTGCCGACCCGGCGACCGCGGCGACGCAGGGCCGCCATCAGCCCCGTGGCCACCGTGGTCTTGCCGACACCCGAGTGGGTACCGGCGACGACGATTCGGGGGGGCAGCGACGTCGGCATCAGGCGGCGGCGGCGGGTCGGGCACGCTCGGTCACCGCCGGCACGGTACCGCCGGGCGCTGCGACGTTCGGGCCGGGCGCGAGCTACGGTGCGCCCCGCTCGTCGCGCAGCGAAGTCCGGTGTGATCCCGGCGCTGTCCCGCAACGGTGGTCCGTCTCCTCTCCGAGGTGACGGCAAGCCCGGTCGCCTGCCGACGAGCTCGGATCAGAAGCTCTCGAGGTTGGAGCGATGCGTCCCGCACGAACGTCAGCCTCGACCACCAGGAGGTGTGATGAACGTCAGGACCAGGTACCGAGGCGCAGCGCTGGCGCTGGCGTGCGTGGCGATCGCCGGGTGCGGCGCCGGCGACGACCGGGTCGGTTCGTCGGACACTGCCGTCGCCGGCTCGACCGCGCCGCCGGGAGGCGAACCCCGGTCCGGGTCGTCGGCTCCCGCGGTCAGCGAACCGGCCGACGACTTCCCCGTCACCGTCACCGGCGACAACGGCGAGGTGACGATCGAAGCCCGACCCGAGCGGATCGTCATCCTGTCCCCCACCCTCACCGAGAGTGCCTTCGCCGTCGGCGCCGGCGATCAGGTGGTCGCGGTCGACTCGGCGTCGAACCACCCCGCCGACGTCCCGACGACCGACCTCAGCGGGTTCCGCCCCAACGTCGAAGCCATCGGCGAGTTCGAACCCGACCTGGTGCTGGCGGCACGCGACCGCGACGACCTCGTCGCCACCCTCGAAGGCGTGGGGATCACGGTGCTGGTGCTGCCGAGCGCGACAGACCTCGATGACGTCTACGCGCAGATCGAGACCATCGGCACCGCCACCGGCCACCCCGACGGCGGTCACGACCTGGCGGCGACGATGCGCACCGAGATCGACCGCCAGCTCGAGCGGATCGAGCCCGCCGAGCCGGCGCCGACCTACTTCTACGAGCTGAGCGCCGACTTCCACACCCTCACCTCGGACACCTTCGTGGGGTCGATCCTCGCCGAGCTGGGTCTCGACAACATCGCCGACCAAGCAGACCCGGCGGCGGGGGCCTACCCCCAGCTCACCGCCGAGTACGTCCTCGACGCCGATCCCGCGCACCTGTTCGTCGCCCACACTGACGGGAGCGTCCCGACGCTCGACGAGCTCTCGGCGCGCCCGGGTTGGACCACGCTGAGCGCCGTCAGCGGCGACGCCGTCACGTGGCTCGACCCCGACATCGCCTCACGCTGGGGGCCCCGGGTGGTCGATCTCGTGACGATGCTCGTCGACGACCTGGACACCGACGCTCGAGACGTCGACGACTGATGACGGTGACGACCGTGGGGCCCCGGCGCCACCCAGCCCGGCTCCCGGTGCGGACCGTTGCGCTGGCCGCGGTCGCAACGCTGGTAGCGCTCCTGGTCGCGGTGGCGATCGGGCCCGCGGAGGTCGCGCCGCGGGAGCTGCTGACGGTGTTGATCGACCGGCTGCCCGGCGTCGAGATCGACCATGGCGTCGGCGCCACCACGGCCGCCATCGTGACCGAGGTGCGGCTGCCCCGCGTCCTGCTGGCCGCCGTCGTGGGTGCGGTGCTGGCGACCGCCGGCGGCGCCTACCAGGCGACGTTCCACAACCCGCTCGCCGACCCCTACCTGCTTGGTGTTGCCAGCGGCGCCGGGTTGGGTGTGACGGTCGCGATCACCGAGACCGGATCATCGATCGGAACGGTCGGCGTCGGCACCACGGCGGCGGCATTCGTCGGCGCGCTCGGCGCCGTCGGGCTCGCCTATGCCCTCGGCGTCGGTGCCGGGCGACGGTCGGGGGCGTCGCTGATCCTCGCCGGGGTCGCGGTGGCGGCGCTGGCCTCGTCACTCCAGACGCTGCTGCTCCAGCGCGACGACGAGGCGATCCGCGACGTGTACGCGTGGCTCCTCGGCCGCTTCAACACGGCCGGCTGGGACGACCTCGCACTGCTGGCTCCGTTGGCCGCGCTCGGCATCGGCGTCCTGATCGGCGCCGCCCGCCGTCTCGATGTCCTCGCCCTCGGCGACGACGAGGCCCAGACCCTCGGCATCCGCCCTCGGCGGTTGCGGCTGCTGGTCGTCGTCACCGCCACTCTGGCCACCGCGGCGGCGGTCGCGGTCAGCGGCCTCATCGGCTTCGTCGGCATCGTCGTCCCCCACGCCATCCGGTTGATCGCCGGGCCCAGCTACCGGCGCATCCTCCCACTGGCGGTGTTCGTCGGGGCCGCGTTCCTCAGCCTCGCCGATCTCGGCGCCCGCACCCTGTTGTCACCGGCCGAGTTGCCGATCGGCGTGTTGACGGCAGCGGTCGGCGCTCCGTGCTTCCTGCTCCTGTTGCGCGCCAGGCGGGTGGGCCCGTCATGAGACCGGCGGTGTACGCGGCGGGCCTGGAGGTCACCGCCGGGCGCCACGTGATCGTCGGTCCGACCGAGTTCACCGTCGGCGCCGGACACTGGGTCAACGTCATCGGGCCCAACGGCGCCGGCAAGTCGACGCTGCTACGGGCGTTGGCCGGGCTGGCCGCGTTCCGGGGCCGGCTCGACATCGACGGCGTCCCCCTCGCCCGGCTGGACGTGCGGGCCCGCAGTCGCCACATCGGCTTCGTGCCCCAGCAGGCGAACCTGCCCGACGCGATGACCGTCGCCCACTACGTCCTGCTTGGACGATCACCGCACCTCGGTGCGTTCGGTTCCGAGAGCGAACGCGACTTCGACGCCGTCGATGCCGCGCTCGGCCAACTCGATCTGCACAAGTTCGCCGACCGGCGCCTCGCCACACTGTCGGGTGGCGAACGTCAACGGGCCACGATCGCCCGAGCGCTGGCCCAGCAACCGCGCCTGCTGCTCCTCGACGAGCCCACCTCGGCGCTCGACGTCGGTCACGCCCAGGAGGTCCTCGAACTGATCGACCGGCTGCGCGACGAGCTGTCGCTGACCGTGGTCTCGACGATGCACGACCTCACGCTGGCCGCCCAGTACGGCGATCACCTCGTGCTGCTGGCCGGCGGCCGGATCGCCGCCGAGGGCCCACCGGTCCAGGTGCTCACCGACACCCAGTTGGCCCGCCACTACGGTGCCGCGGTCGACGTCATCGACCACCGCGGCCAACCGGTCGTGGTCCCCGTTCGCGAGGCTGCGACGAGCACCGCCGAGCGGCCGTACCCCCGACCACGGACAGGAGGCGCCGATGCCTGAGCGCGAGGCCACCGACATCCCCACCGACGACCCGCGACCCGACGACCTCCGCCGGGCGCCCTCGCTGGTGCTGGTCAACACCGGACCCGGCAAGGGCAAGACCACGGCCGCGATGGGAGTGGTGATGCGCGCCGTCGCCCGGGGCTGGCCGGTTGGCGTCGTCCAGTTCCTCAAGTCCGGGAAGTGGCGCACCGGCGAGGAGCAGGTCGCCCGCCGGATCGGCGTCGCCTGGTGGGCGATGGGTGACGGGTTCACCTGGGACTCCACCGATCTCACGCAGGACCAGGCCGTCGCCGCCGCCGCCTGGGACCACGCCCGATCGCTGATCGGTGGTGGCGACCACCAACTGGTCGTGCTCGACGAGGTGACCTATCCGATCAACTGGGAGTGGATCCCTCTCGACGACGTGGTCGCCACGATCCGCGACCGTCCCGAACACGTCAACATCGTCGCCACCGGCCGCAAGGCCCCAGCGGGCTTGATCGACGTGGCCGACACCGTGTCGGAGATCACGGATGTCAAACACGCCTATCGAGCCGGGATCCGGGCCAAGAAGGGGGTCGACTTCTGAGCGCCGCTGACCCGCCCCCGACCGGTCCCCACGGCGGTGACGTCGTCGGGGTCGCCGCCTGGCTCGGGGTCGATCCGGCCGAGATCTGCGACCTGTCGGCCAACCTCAACCCGCTCGCCCCCGACGTCGTTGCGGTGTTGGCGGGCCGGCTCGACGCCATCGGCCGCTACCCCGACGCGCGTCGAGCAACGGCCGTGCTGGCCGAGGTGCTCGGCGTCGAGCGCGACCGGGTGGTGCTGACCAACGGCGGCGCCGAAGCGATCGCGCTGGTCGCCGCCGAGTGCCCGACCGGACGGGTGGAGCACCCAGAGTTCTCGCTCTACGAGCGCCACCTCGGCGCGCTCGACCCGGCGGGCCCCCGTTGGCGATCGAACCCCTCGAGCCCGCTCGGCGCGCTGGCCGACGCCGCCGACACCGCCGCGGTGTGGGACGAGGCGTACTACCAGCTGGCGACGGGTCGGTGGACCCGCGGCGATGACGACGCGTGGCGGGTGGGGTCGCTGACCAAGCTCTGGGCCTGCCCCGGTTTGCGCGTCGGCTACGTGATCGCCCCCGACGCCAGCGCCGCCCGGCGGATCGCCCGCCGCCAGCCGCGCTGGTCGCTCAACGCGCTGGCGGTGGTGGCCATCGAGGCGCTGGTCCCGGTGGCCGAGCTGAGCCGCTGGGCCGTCGAGATAGCCGACCGGCGCCGACAGCTCGCCGACATGGTGCGCAGCCACGGTCTCACCGTCACCGACACCGACGCCGGCTGGGTGCTGGTGCGCCAGCCCGGGCTCCGCGCCGACCTGGTGGCACACCGGGTGCTCGTGCGCGACTGCGCATCGTTCGGGCTCGTGGGCTGGCATCGCATCGCCGTCCCCGATGATCGCGGCTTCGAGCGGTTGGGTCACGCCCTCGCCCGGGTGACGACGGAGGGCCGACCGTGAGACCGCTGATGGTGCTCGGGTGTTCGTCGGACTCGGGCAAGAGCCTGCTGGTGACGGCGCTGTGCCGCTGGTTCGCCCGCCGGGGCGTCGACGTCGTGCCGTTCAAGGCCCAGAACATGTCGAACAACGCCCGCGTCGTCGCCGGCGGCGAGATCGGCGTCGCCCAGTGGCTCCAGGCCGGCGCCGCCGGGGTCGAGCCCACCGTCGACATGAACCCGGTGCTGCTCAAACCCGAGGCCGACACCCGCAGCCAGGTGATCATCGACGGCGTCGCCGATGCCGAGCTCACCGCCATGCCGTGGCGATCGAGGGGACGACGTCTGTGGCCGGCGATGACCGGCGCCTATGACCGGCTCGCCGCTGCCCACGAGCTGGTGATCATCGAGGGCGCCGGCAGCCCGGCCGAGATCAACCTCCCCGATCTGGTCAACAACCGGATGATCGACCATGCAGAGGCCGCCGGGCTGCTGGTCGCCGACATCGACCGGGGCGGGGCGTTCGCCCATCTGTTCGGCACCTGGAGCCTCGTTCCCGAGAGCACCCGGGCTCGGCTGGCCGGGTTCGTGCTCAACAAGTTCCGCGGCGACGCCACGCTGCTGGCACCGGCGCCGGCGATGCTGACCGAGCGCACCGGGATGGCCTCGTTCGGCGTGCTGCCGATGCTCGACCATCGGCTCCCCGACGAGGAGGGTGCCACGGTGCGCGCCACCGCCCCAGCCGGTGCGTCAACGGTCGCGATCGTCCGGTACCCGTACGCCTCCAACCTCGACGAGTGGCACCTGCTCCCCCATGCCGCCCACACCCGCTGGGCGACGAGCCCCGCCGATCTGGCCGACGCCGACGTGGTCATCCTCCCGGGCTCCAAGCACCTCGGCGCCGACGCCGACTGGCTCCGACGTCGCGGCTTCGACGACGAGATCCGAGCGGTGCGCCGCCGCGGGACGCGTATCGTCGGGGTGTGCGGCGGGGCGATGTTCCTCGGGTCACGGCTGCGCGACCCGAGCGGCGTCGAGGGCCGAGCCGGAGCGGACCGTCCGGGCTTGGGAGTGATCGCGTTGGAGACCGAGCTGGCACCCGACAAGACCACGGTCGCCACCGAAGTCCACTGGGGCGACACGCCGTCACCGTGGTCGGCGCTGACCGGCATCGTCGCCCGGGGCTACGAGATCCGCCACGGCAGCGTCACCGGCGCGGCGACCAGGGTGGCGAGCGGCGTGTGGGTCGATGGCAACGTGTTGGCGACCACGGTGCACGGGCTGTTCGAGCAACCCGACGTCGTCGCCGCCATCGTCGGGGCCCGACCCGAGCCGGTGCTGGAGTCGACCTTCGAGCTGCTGGCCGATGCCGTCGGCGCCCACCTCGATGGCGACGCTCTCGACCGTCTGGTCGGTCTGGGGTGACCCGGCTGGGGCGCCGCGGATGCGCCGTCGCCGCCGGGTGGGCGATCGACCGGATGCTCGGTGAGCCGCCGGCCCGATGGCATCCGGTCGCCGCGTTCGGGCGGATCATGACCTCACTGGAACGACACACCTATCGCCCGAACCGAGCCGCCGGGGTCGTGCACGCCGGCATCGCCGTCGGTGGCGCCGCGTTGGCCGGGTGGCTGGCCGAGCGGACGATCGGGCCGAAACGGGCCCTCGCCGCCGCCGTGACGGTGTCGGTGGCGGGGCGGATGCTGGCCGACGAGGCCGCCGCCACGCTGCGGGCGGTCGACGACGGCGACCTCGACCTCGCCCGTCGCCGCGTCCAGACCCTGGTGGGTCGCGACCCCGACCTGCTCGAGCCGCGCGACGTGATCCGGGCGGTCATCGAGTCGGTCGCCGAGAACACCGTCGACGCCGTGGTCGCCCCGATGTGGTGGGGCGTGCTGGCCGGCGCCCCCGGGGTGCTGGCCCACCGGGCGGCGAACACCCTCGACGCGATGGTCGGTCACCGCTCACCGCGGTACCGCCACTTCGGTTGGGCCGCCGCACGTCTCGACGATGTCGCCAACTACCTGCCGGCCCGGCTGGGCGTGTTGGCCGTCGTGGCCCTGTCGCCCGGGCGGGCCCGAACGATTTGCGGCGCGGTGCGCGACGACGCTCCCGCCCACCCGTCACCCAACGGCGGGGTGATCGAAGCCGCCGTCGCCGCCGCCCTCGACATCCGCCTCGGTGGCCGCAACGTCTACCAGGGGACGACCGAGCACCGCGGCGTGCTCGGAGACGGCGCCGAACCCGACGTCGAAGACGGTGAGCGAGCGATCCGGCTCACCACCCGTGTCGGCATGCTCGTGGCCGTCACGACCGCTGCCGGCGGGATGCTGGTCGACAGGACGCCACGGCGCGGGCGACCCATCGCGCACCCGTGAGGGTGGCTCCGATGACCCGGCCATCATGATCGGTCGCCACGGTGTCCGCGGTCGGCGCCCAGACCGCCTCATCGGCGAACACCACCTCGACGAGGTCGTCGAGGATGGCGTGGGCCGCCTGAACCGAGCCACCGAGTCCCCACGCGTCACCCACCACGTAGACGCGGTGACGCTGGACAGCACCGAGGGTCGGCCAGATCGGCGAGGCCGCGAGGGCCTCGGGCTGGCCGAGTGGGCAGGACCGTCAGCGGGTCGTAGGCGAGGATGCGGGAGGCTTCGGCCGGCACGCAGGTGGTGCCCATCAGGTGCTCGACGTCCCGGCACCCCTCAGCTATTCGGCGTACCTACCATGACCGAGCCGTTCCGTCATCGTGGTGGGCTAGCCACCCGACGGTGGAGCGGGCACCACGACCACCGGGCCACGACCGTGGGCCGCCACCTGCTGGCTCGTCGAGCCCAACAGCAGCGCCCGGAAGCCGCCCCGCCCGCGGCTGCCCACCACGGTGAGTTCGGCGTCGCCCGAGGCCTCGATCAACAGATCGGGCGCGCCGCGCATCACGGTCTGTCCCGTCGCCGCCACCCCTTCTGGCACGCTCGACAGGGCCGTGTCCAACACCACGGCCGCCGCCTCTTCGAACGGGGTGGGGTCGAGGGCCGCGCTGGCGGCCACCGCCGGATAGGTCCAGCTGACCAGGATGTGGAGCTCGGAACCGCGGGCCAGCGCTTCGTTCGCCGCCCACGCCACCGCGTGCTGCGCCGGCGCCGAGCCGTCGGTCCCCACCACGATCGGACCCGAGTGCGCCGTCGCGGCGTCGGCGCCGATCACCGCGATCGGAACACGGGAGTGATGCAGGCAGTAGCTGCTGATCGACCCGAGCAACGCCGAGCGGACCATACCGAGCCCGCGCGCCCCGACGACGAGCAGATCGACGTCGGTTGACCGTCCCACCAGGGCCGGGCCGGCATGGTCGTTGACGACGACGGGGGTCACGGAGCCCGCACCGTCGCCGAGTCGTTCGGCGAGGATGTCCTCGAGGACACGTCCGGCTGCCGCCTGGTCGAAGGCCGGGTCGAACTCGCGGGTGCAGCCCGGACGGGCCGGCTGGTCGAGGTACGTCCACGCCATCACCGCCTCGACGGGCACCCCGAGGGCCGCGCCCTCCCCCACGGCCCAGCGCAACGCCGTGGCGGCACCCTCCGACTCGTCCACCCCGACGGCGATGCCCGACATGCTGGTTCCCATCTCGTCAATCTGCCCCGCCGCCGGCCCGTTCGGCAAGGCCCTTGGTCCCCACCCGGTGCGACGAGCGGCGCCACACCCTTCCGGGCCGACACCGTCGCGACGTCGGCAACACCGGCCACCCCGGCGGCGACCAGCGCATCCATCGCCCCCCCGTCGGTGGCCCGGCTCCGTCGCGGATCGGGACGGCTCCACCCGGGATGACCGCTCCGGCGGCGTGGACGCTGACCGTCACCGGCTCGCCGCCCAGCGCCGTTGCGCGTCGCTGGGCGTGTCGAGGACGATCCCGACCGCACGCAGCTGTGACGCGGCGACCTCATCGTCGATGTGAGACGGCAGGAGGTGCACGCCGACCTCCAGGCCGCTCGATGCGAGGTGATCGAGAGCGCGCAGCTGGAGGGCGAGCGACAGATCCATCGCCTCGATCGGGTTGCCCTCACCGGCTGTCGTGTTGGCGCAACGACCGGCAGCGACCACGAACACGGTCACCTCGGGCCCGACCTCGACGGGTCGAACGTGCGGTCGGATCTCCTCACCCAACGACAGACCGGCCGGATCGAACTCCGGTCGCCCGGCGCCGCCGACGGCGATCACCGCCCCATCGCGCATCGCCGCCACGTGCTCGGCGGTCAGGGTGTGGCCGATGCCTGATGCGGTGAACACGAAGTCGGCATCGGCGACGGCGTCGGCGAGCCGTCCGACATCGTGGCCGTCGTGATGGGCCGCCAACGCGCCGACCGGGTCGATCTCGGTCACCGTCACCCTGGCTCCGAGACCACGCGCCATCAGCGCGATGCCGCGCCCGACGCGGCCGTACCCGGCGACGACCACCCGCGTCCCGCCCATCTGCATGTTCGTCGCGTCGAGCGTCGCCATGACGACGGACTGCCCCGAGCCGTAGACGTTGTCGAAGAGCAACTTGGTGCGGGCATCGTTGACGGCGACGACGGGCACCTCCAGCGCACCTTCGGCCGCCATGGTGCGCAACGGTCGCACTCCGCTCGTCGTCTCCTCGGCGACGCCGCGCAGCCACGTCAATTGGTCGCGTCGGTCGGCGTGGAGGCGGCGGGTGATCCCTGCCCCATCGTCGGCGAGGTACTCGATGCCGGTGTCGATGAACCGGTCGACCAGCTCGGCCAGCCGCCCGTCAGAACCGTCCGGATCGGCGAAGACGTCCAGCCCGGCGTCGCGCAGGGCGCCGACGACGCCCGGCTTGGTCGACCAGTCGTTCCCCAGCACCGCCACCTGCGCACCGACCGCCGCCAGGGCCTCGGCCAGACAGGCCGTCTTGGGCTCGAGGGGCAGCGCCACCCCGACCCGCCGGCCCCGCAGCGCACCGGAGTCGGCCGCGACCGCCTGCGCCGCGTCCAGCGCCGGCATGAACGAGCGGGCGAAGTCGATCGCACCGCGACCTTCGACGGTGCTCACGCGCCCACCCCCTCGTCGTCGCGCACGGTGGCACCGCCCGCTTCAGGCTGGTCGCGACGTGCGGAACGAGGTGGAAGCGTGGCGACGTCGAGGATGGACGACAGTGTGTCGGCCTGGCGTTCGTCGGGGACATCCAGCACGATCCCGCGGCTGGCCAGCTTGGCCGCGGCGATCGCCCGATCGACCTCCAGCGGCAGGTCGTGGACCCCGGCGGGCAGGTCTCGGGTGATCAGGGTGTGCAATCCCATCGCCTGGACCGAAAAGGACAGGTCCATGATCTCGACCGGGTGCCCGAGCCCACCGGCGATGTTCACCAGTGCCCCTTCGGACAGCACGTACACGGGTCGGTCACGATCGAGGACGTAGCGCGCCACGCCCGGGCGAGGCTCGTCGACCGTGGACGCCGCGGCACGCAGGGCGGGCACGTCGATCTCGAGGTCGTGATGACCCGCATTGGCCAGCACCGCCCCCGCACGGATGGCGTCGAGGTGCCCGGCGCCGATCGCCCGCAGCCCCCCGGTGGCGGTCACGACGATGTCGGCGGTCGCCAGCGCGGTGCGCAGATCGGCGACGTCGTGGCCGTCGGTGTGGGCTTCCAACCCGCGGATCGGATCGATCTCGACGGCGGTGACGCGGGCCCCGAGCGCGTGGGCGTAGGTGGCGATCCCGCGGCCCACCCAGCCGTAGCCGATCACCACGACCCGTTTGCCCGGCATCCGAAGGTTGGTCAGCGCCAGGATCGCCTGGATCGTCGACTGGCCGGTGCCGTAGCGGTTGTCGAACATGTGCTTGCAGGCGGCGTCGTTGGCGGCGATCGCTGGGAACGGCAGCCGCCCGGTGTCGGCCAACGCCCGGAGTCGGGCGACGCCCGTGGTGGTCTCCTCCGAGACCCCGCGCAACATGGCGAAGCGGTCGGGCTGGTCACGAGCCATCCGAACGGTGAGCTCGGCGCCGTCGTCGATGACGTACTCCGGCCCCGTGGCGCCGACGGCGGCGAGATCCTGCTCCCACACCTCCATCGTCGAGCGCCGGCTGGAGTGCACCTCGACGCCCCGCTCGACGAGCGCGGCCGCAACATCGTCGCGGGTGGTCCAGGGGTTGGAGCCGGCGGCGACCACCTCGGCACCGGCGTCGGCCAGGACCGTGGCCAAGAACGCGGTCTTGGCCTCCAGATGGACGACGACGGCGACACGGACACCCTGCAGACGGTCCCCCAGCCGTTGGCGGACGTACCCGTCGAGCACGGGCGAGCGCCGCCGCGCCCAGTCGATGCGTTGGTGCCCCGACGCCGCCAGCGACCCATCAGCGATCCGCGACCCCATCCCAGCTCCTCCATCCGAGTGTTCGGCGCCACCCGAGTGTTGCACCGCGACACGTCCCGACATTCAACACTCGCTCGCGCTCCAACACTCGGGTATCTGCGGTGAGACCGAGCCGTCGAGCAAGGCCGAGGTTCGGCCCTCAGCCGTAGAGCGCGAAAAGCTCCCCGATGGCATGGGCCTGCCCGCCGGTGGTGGACGACATCACCGCGATCGGGGTCACGCCGAGGTCGAACCAGGCATCGAGTTGGGCGCGTACCTCGTCGGGCCCACCGCTGATCGTGCAGTCGTCCAACCAGCGGTCGGTCATCGCGGCCGCGACGGCGTCACGGTCATCGGCATCGAGCGCCCGCTCGACCGCGACCATCTCCTCCTCGTAGCCCGCCGCCTTCCAGTAGTTGCGATAGTTGGGCAGCACGACGTAGCCAGCAAGGGTGCGGCGGTGGATCGCCCGTGCGGCGTCACGATCGGCGTCGATGACGGTCGGGACCATGTTGTGGAGCGGGAACGTGCCCCGACGCTCGCGCGGAACCCGTGCGACCTGTGCCGCCATGTGCGACCGCGAGGCATTGGCCCAGATGGCACCGTCGGCAACGTCGAGGGCGAGGTCGAGCATGCGGTCGCGCAGGGTTGCCAACCAGATCGGCGGCAGTTCGCCGGCCCCTCGACCGGCGCCACGCAGACCTTCGACATAGCCCCGCATGTCGCTCAGCGGCTTCCCCGTCGCCAGACCGAGACGGTCCATCGCCGGCTGATGGCTCACGCCCAGACCCAGCCGGAATCGACCGCCGCTCACCTCGGCAAGATGGCCGGCGGTCACCGCGACCTCGCCGGGGTGCGAGTGATAGATCGGCTGGATGCTGGTCCAGAACGGGATCCGCGACGTGACGTGGGCGAGCGATCCGCACAACGCCAGGTTGCCGTGGATCCCCGGGCTCGCCAGCCCGGCAAAACCACGGCGGTCGGCCTCCGCCGCCAGATCGAGGATGGTGCCCCGCTTGGTCGGGACACCGATCACGGACAGCGCAGGCAGGCGGTCGGACATGGCGACCGACGGTACCGGGCACGCAGGTTCGGGCTCGTACGCTCCGAACCGACAGGAGGTACTCCATGAGCAACGACCCACTCGCCGGACTCCCCGAGGCCGCCAGCTTCGACGTCGACTCCGACGACATCACCGACGGGGCCGCCTGGGCCCCCGCCCAGATGTCGGGCATATTCGGCGTCGACGGCGGACAGGACGTCAGCCCGCATCTGCGCTGGACCGGCGCGCCCGCCGGCACGAAGGGCTACGCCGTCACGATCTTCGACCCCGACGCACCGACCCAGTCAGGCTTCTGGCACTGGTCGGTCGCCAACATCCCGGGATCGGTCGACGAACTGGCGGCGGGCGCCGGCGGCGACGATGGTGCCGGTCTGCCCACCGGTGCGATCCAACTCGCCAACGACGCCGGCAGCCGACGATTCATCGGCGCCGCGCCCCCGCCCGGTCACGGCCCCCACCGCTACTTCGTGATCGTCCACGCCCTCGACACCGACGATCTCGGCGTGCCGGCCAGCGCCACCCCGGCGTTCCTCAACTTCAACATCGCCAGCCACATCCTCGGCCGCGCCGTGCTGGTGGCGACCGCCGAACGCTGAGCGAACCGCTACCCGACGCGGAACCGCCGCCGGCCCCGTGAGGGGTCGGCGGCGGCTCCGTCAGGACGATTCAGTCTTGTTGCAGTTCGGCGGCGTCGAGGACGTCACCGAACGGCTGCCAGCCGCCGTCCTCCCAACGCTCCAGGATGACCTCCTGGATCGGGAAGAAGTCGCCGTCGCCGGTCTGGATGCCGATGCCGTCTCGCAACAGCGGCGGTTGCTCCCAGACCATGTTCTCGGCCGTCGCCATCAGACCGGCCCGGCACACGCTCTGCATGCTCTGGAAGGTCCGCTCGAGCATCTGCGCCACCGAGATGCCGTAGGTGTAGAAGGCGTCGTCGGTGTTGGCATCAGGGTACGCCGCCAACAGGATCTCCTTGGCCTCGTTCATCGCCGGGTCGTCGGCGAACTCCTCGGCGCTCGGGTCCTTGATGTAGGCGCTGGTGACCCAGTCGTCGGCGGCCCCATCGTTGACCTGGGACATCACGGCCCCGGCCGACGAGGACACCGAGGTGAGGATCCTCTCTCCCTCGAAGCCGAGCTGCTGCACCCGGTTGAGACCCTGGATGGCGAACGCCGGGGTGGCGATCAGCATGAAGGTGTCGACGCCCGAGTCGAGCACCTGGCTGACCTGGCTGTCGATGGTCGCATCGGTGGTCTCGTAGGTGACGACCGAGACGAGGTTGTCGGCGTACTCCTCGCCGAGGCCCTCCTTGATCCCGTTGAGGTAGTCACGGCCGAAGTCGTCGTTGGCGTGCAGGACGCCGATCTTGGCCTCCGGGTTCTGGGCGATCGCATAGTTCGCGTAGGCGATGCCCTCGGACTCGTAGTCGGGCTGAT
>JBKEAH010000030.1:0-1660 GCA_047972065.1 Desertimonas sp. | reverse complement strand
CCCTCGTCAAGCTTGCGGATGATCTGCTCCGGCGTATGCCGGCGGCGCTTCCTGGTCATGTCGTTGCTCCTCTGAATCAGAGTCGCACAACGACTGGACCACTACGAGGGTCTCACCTCAGGATCGTGTGGTCGATGGCGAGAGCTTCGGTGAGCGTGCGTGCAGACACAGTGCCCGCGTTCAGCGCATCCAAGCGTCCCGTGTCGATGTCGGCGCGACTGAGCGGCACCCGTTTGCTCACCCCACGACCTCGGCGGCAAGGTTCTGCTGCACCGCAGCCAGCACCAGAGCCGCACTGTCTCGTTGGGCAGCGTCGATCCCGGCCCCGAGCTGGCGGAGCCAATCGGCATAGACCGGAACGAGTTCACCGATGAGCTGTTCTCCCGCCCTCGTCGTGGCGAGCGTGTGCGTGCGCCGGTCACTCGGGTGCGGCGTGCGCTCCACCATTCCGTCGCGGTCGAGACGATCCAGTAGCCCGGTCACGGTCGCGGAGGTCACTTCGAGGCGGTCACCCAATCCGCGAGGGGTGATCCCCGGCTCGGCCGAGACCGCCAGGAGCGCCGCCAGCCGCCCCTCTGACAAGTCGTGCCGTGCGAGGAGTTCCGCACAGGCAGCGTCGATGCGCCGGGCGGTGGTGAGGACGGTCATCACCAGCCGCGCCGCCTTTTCATCACCAAGCCTGGACAGCAGAAGCTCTTGCTTGATACCCACTGTGCTACTCATTAGCCACCATGTTGCTAGCCGCCTAACAACATCGCCAAAGCCGCCTTGCTGCCCACCCAGCCTCGGTGTTCCGGCTGCTTCGGTGGCCGCACTCGTCCACGCCCACGGCTACAGGCGGAACACCGACGGCGTATGGACCCGCCTCGCACCCGGCGACCTCGACCCCGACACGGGCCACCCTCGACGGTGTCGGAGTCCTGCTTGACCCAGATCTTCTCGAAGGACGCTTGGTTGGGGGCCGAACCGTCGGCTCGCCAGGCCTGGTCGGCCAGTAGCGTCCCGTGATGTGGATGCCGGGTCGTTGATCGAGATGCGTGACGGGGTACGAGGCGGCAAACCATGCTTCGTCGGTACCCGGATCACCGTCTACGACGTCCTCGAGTACCTCGCCGGCGGGATGACCCCCAACGAGATCATCGCCGACTTCCCCCAACTCACCGCCGAGCACATCCGTGCCGCGTTGGCATTCGCGGCGAGTCGCGAGCGCCGCCTCGCGCAGCGCGCGTGAAGCTCCTCTTCGACGAGAACCTGTCCCGCCGCCTCGTCACCGCCGTCGCCGACCTGTTCCCCGACAGCGCCCACGTCACCACCGTCGGGCTCACTGCGACATCGGACCGTGACGTCTGGGACCACGCCCGGGTCAACGGGTACGTCCTCGTGTCGAAGGACTCCGACCTCAACGACCTCGCCTTCGTGCATGGTGCACCGCCCAAGATTGTGTGGCTCCGCATCGGCAACGCCACCACCATCGACATCGTGAACGTGCTGCGCGACAACACCCAACGCATCATCGACTTCGGCGACCACCCCGACGACGCCGTCCTCATCCTCGACCACTGACCCATCCGGCAACACCGCCGAGTATCCCGCCATCGGGGTATCCGCGATCGCCGGCACGCGGCGTTCGCTAACGTTCGGCACGCCAGGCACCTTTGCT
>JBKEAH010000175.1:0-8797 GCA_047972065.1 Desertimonas sp. | reverse complement strand
CGACAACCCCGACTCGGCCGACTCACCCCCATCGAATACGAACTCGCCTTCCCCTAACCACTCCCAACCCACTACACTCACCCCACACACCAACTGTCGCCCAGACCCAGCCCGATCCCGGGCGACAGTCGGGCTGTGTGTGGAGCCTTGAACGGTCGGCTTGGAGGAGCGCTGGTCGTGGTTCTTGAAGCCCCGTGACCTACGCGGAGACACGGTTTTCAAGTGTGGGCAGGGGTTCTCAAACTCTCTACGGAGGCCCACCCCGAGCCCCTCGGCGTCGTCCGAGGGGTTCTTCGCGTCGGGGCATGCTCCTGCATGATGGTCCGATGACGGCTGAGCCCTCGACCCGACCACCCAAGCAGGAGCAGGAGGATGCGTCGGTCGATGCGGTCGAGGTCGCGCCGGGCGTGGTGCGCACCCAGCTCCCCATCTCCATGCCGGGCCTCGGTCACGTCAACATGTACGTGCTCGAAGACGACCGGGGTGTGGCGGTGGTCGACCCTGGCCTCCCCGGGCCCGACGCGTGGGTCCACGTCGTGGACCGGCTGGGGCGGGCGGGGTACCAGGTGGCCGACGTCCACACGGTGGTCGTTACCCACTCGCACCCGGACCACTTCGGCGGGGCGACGCGCCTGCGCGACGAAGCCGGCGCCGAGATCGTCACCCACGAGTCGTTCCGCACGCTGTTCGACATGGTCGAGTTGCTCGACCAGGAGGACTCGTCCTCGCTCGATCTCAACACCGCCGAGGGCCGCGACGCGGCGATGGAGCGCTACTTCTCGACGCCGACACCGTGGGGTGGGCGCCGGCCCGGACCGCCGCGCGAGTTCGTCGAGCGGCTCCGCGGCACGGGACCGGCCGAGACCGTCTTCGCCGCCCCGCGACCGACCCGGCCATTGGTCGATGGCGAGACGATCCGTCTGGCGCGGCGCGAGTGGGTGGCGTTGCACACCCCCGGTCACACGGCCGACCATCTCTGTCTGTTCGATCCCGAGCACGGGATCGTGCTCACCGGCGATCACGTGCTGCCCTCGATCACCCCGCACATCGGCGGCCTCGGTGACCACCCTGACCCACTGGCCCAGTTCTTCGAGTCGCTCCAACGGATGAACGGCCTCGACGGTGTGACCGTCGCGCTGCCGGCCCACGGCCACCCGTTCACCAACCTCGCCGGGCGGGCCGACGAGATCGTCGAGCACCACGGCGAACGCCTCGACATCATCCGTGATGCCACCCACGGGCTGCCCGACGGCACGGTCAACGACTTCATGCGGGTGCTGTTTCGCGAACGTTCGTGGGGCGAGATGGCCGAGAGCGAGACCTACGCTCACCTCGAGCACCTGCGCGAGCTCGGCGAGCTGACCCGCTCGGCGACCGGGGGCCTGGCGACCTACGCACCGGTGGGCTGACCGGGGTGCGGGCGGCGGCTCGCCCACCGGGGGATCGGCCCCGAGGTGCCGATGAAGCCGATGCACGAGCGGGCACCCGACGGCTTCGATGACATCCGCGCCGTGATCACGCCCGCCGAGATCGCGGCGGCGACCGAGAACCGTCGGCGCACCGCCGGCTTCGCGCCGATGACGTTGCGCTCCTAGGGGTCGCTGCTCGACCAGCCGTACTGATCCCCACCGGGCATCACTCCCGGCAACGACCCCCGCTCACTATCGTCGGCAGCCTGATGGGGAGCGTGTCGCGAACCAACGGAAGCGACACGGGCATCCGTGCGCGGCGGCCGGTGAACGCGCCGCGTCGCCCGTCACCCGAGCGGCGCCGTTCGGATGATCACCCAGCCGTGCGGTGGTCGACGATGGAACCGGCGACCCAGCGACGGCGGCGCCCCGATGGCTCGCGCCCGAACCCGATCGACCGTTCGCTCGGGCGTTACCTCGACACCGGCTTCCGACCCGACATCGAAGGGATGCGGGCCCTCGCGGTCGTGGTGGTGGTGCTCTACCACGCCCACTTCTTCGGGCTCACCGGTGGCTTCATCGGCGTCGACGTGTTCTTCGTGTTGTCGGGCTTCCTGATCACCCGGCTGGTCCTCGGCGAACTGGCCCGCACCGGCACCCTGTCGTTGGGAGCGTTCTGGGCTCGGCGGGCGCGCCGGCTGCTGCCGGCCTCGGCGCTCGTCGCCGTGGTCACCGCGATCGCGGCCCACCAGATCCTGCCGCCCCTCACGCAGCGCAACGTGGCCGCCGACGTGGTCGCCGCGGGGACCTTCACCAGCAACTTCGTGTTCGCCGGACGGCTCGGCGGCTACTTCGGCGCCCAGCTTGGAGCTTCCACGCCGTCACCGCTCCTGCACTTCTGGTCGCTGGCGGTGGAAGAGCAGTTCTACCTCGTGTGGCCACCGCTGCTCCTGCTGCTCACCCGGCGTCCTCGCCAGTACCGGCGCCTGCTGTTCGGCACCATCGCCGTGCTCGGCGGGGCCAGCGTGCTGTTCGCCATCTGGTTGACGCCACGCTCGCCGACGTGGGCCTTCTTCCTCCTGCCGACCCGGATGGGGGAGCTGTTGGCCGGTGCCTTCCTCGCCGTGCTGGGAACGCAGGTGTTGCGGGTCGCGCCGCCGCTGCGCGCCGGATTGGGCTGGGCCGGCCTCGGCATGATCGCCATCGCCGCGTTCACCTTCGACGAGTCGATGCCGTGGCCGGGCTCGGCGGCGCTGGTGCCGGTGTTGGCGACGATGGCGGTGATCGTCGGCGGGTCGGCAACGCGGCTGCCGTGGGCGCCGGTTCACCTGCTCGGGCAGCCGGCGCTGCAATGGATCGGTCGTCACAGCTATGCCCTGTACCTGTGGCACTGGCCGGTGCTCGTCCTCGCCGAGGCGGCCAATGGCGGGCCGCTGTCGGTGACCGAACGGGTGCTCGCCATCGGTCTCGCGGTCGGATTGTCGTTCCTGTCGCTGAGGTTGGTCGAGGATCCGGTCCGTCACGCCCGGCCCCTCGCCGCGGTGCCGGGACGCAGCCTGTTGCTCGGCGCGTGCTTGTTGCTCGCCATCGTTGTCACGGGCACCTGGGTGCGGGCCGCCATCCCGGCGCTCGACGGCGGTGAGGAGGCGGCGACCCCACAGTTGGCATCCGTCGAGGTCGTGCCGACATCACCGGCGGACACGCTCGGCGTCGAGACGACGGTCGCGGCGCCGGTGTCGTCAACCGTCGCCGCCGAGGGCGCCAGCGCGTCCACGCCGACCGCCCCGACCACCACCATCACCGCGGCGACGACGCCGCCGACCACCGTCGCCGCGACGTCCACGACCGTCGCCGCGCTCGTCTCGCCCGACCCGCCGACCGGCGAGATGGCCCAGCTCGTCGGGTCGATGCAACAACTCCTCACCACCGCGGTGGCTCCGGCGCCGGTGCCGTCCAACCTCCGGCCGTCGCTGGGGACCGCTCGCGACCGCGCGCTGCCCTACACCCAGGGCTGTGTCAACGTCGGCGTCAACGCCCGACTCCAGCCGTGCGACTTCGGGGTCTCCGGCGGTGCTCGAACGATCGTGCTCTACGGCGACTCACACGCGGTGCAGTGGTTCGAGCCGTTGCAGCAGATCGCCCTGGCCCGCGGCGACCGCCTGGTGTTGCTGGCCAAGGGGGGCTGCCCGGTCACCGACGTCGTGGTCCCCACGCCCGTGCTGCGTCACACCTGCCCGCCCTATCGCGACGCGGCGATCGACTGGATCGAGCGCGAGCAGCCCGATCTGGTCATCGTGTCCAACAGCTACACTCAGTACGCCGACGATGCGGACACCTGGGCCGCCGGTGCCGACACGACGATCGCCCGGCTGGCGGCGGTGGCGTCCAACCTCGTCGTCATCGGCGACAACCCCGCCGCCGGCGAGGATCCGCCGGCCTGCCTGTCCGCCCACACCGATGACGCGTCGGCCTGCGTCACCCCCCGAGCCGACGCCGTGCGGGTCGACCGGATCAGCGGCGAGTTGGCGGCGGCTCGGGCCCACGACGCCTTGTACATCGACACCACCGACTGGTTCTGCACGCCGACCAGCTGCCCGGTGGTGATCGGCGATCTTCTCGTGTTGCGCGACGAGACCCATCTGACGCCGCCGATGGCCGAGTTCCTGACCCCGATACTCCAGGCGGCCCTGGCGCCGGCATTCGCCGAGATGTAGACAGGCCACCGATGATCGACCACGACGACGTTCGGCGGATCGCCCTCGGCCTGCCCGGTGTCGAAGAGCGCGCCTCCTACGGTGGTCGCCCCTCGTGGCGGACCCCGCAGCGAATGTTCACCTGGATTCGCGACGCTCCCGAGGCGCTCGTGGTGTGGGTCGCCGGGCTGGAGGACAAGGAAGGGCTGCTGAGCGAGGACCCGGACGTGTTCTTCACCACCGCCCACTACGACGGCCAGCCGATCGTGCTGGTGCGGCTGGACACCGTCACACCCGACGAAGCGCGCGAGCTGATCACCGAGTCGTGGCGGTTGCGGGCGTCCAAGCGTGACGTCGCGGCCTTCGACGCCGGGACGGCGTGACGTCGCACCGGCGGGACACGCGCCGATCCGGCGAGGTCGGGGTGGCTTGCCTACGGTGGAATCGTGACGACGACGAACCCGTCGATCGATCTGCGCCGCTGGCCGGCGCTGGCTCCGGTTCCCCGACGCGGGTACCGCACGGTGGCGGCTCGTTGGCTGCTGCGCCGCGCCGCCGGGCTGGCCGGCGTCACGATCGTGATGCCCGACGGGCGCCGGGTCGGTTCGTCCGACCCCGGCGCACCGGTGATGGAGATCCGCACGACCGCGTTTCTCGATCGTGTCGCCCGGGACTTCACGATGGGCTTTGGCGAGGGTTACATGGCGGGGGAGTGGACCACCGGTGCCGATACCGACCTCGGCGACCTCGTGACGGCGTTCGCCCGCCATCTCGACGCGCTGATCCCGGCCCCGATCCGCGGGTTGCGCCGACGTTTCGAGCCGCCGCGCCCGGCCGACCAGCGCAACACCCGTGGGGGGGCGCGCGACAACATCCATCAGCACTACGACCTGTCGAACGACATGTTCGCCACGTTCCTCGACGACACGATGACCTACTCGTCGGCGTGGTTCGCCGACGACGCCGGCCACGATCACACCACCCCTGATCTCGCCGCCGCCCAACGGGCCAAGATCGACCGGCTGCTCGACGAGACCGGGGTGGGCGCCGGGACGAGGCTGTTGGAGATCGGCACCGGGTGGGGCGAACTGAGCATCCGGGCGGCGCAGCGGGGAGCGCAGGTCCACACGATCACCCTGTCGGCCGAGCAGCTGGCGTTGGCCCGTCAGCGTGCGGTGGCGGCCGGCGTCGGCGACCGCATCCGGATGGAGCTGCGCGACTACCGCGACCTCGACGATCGCTACGACGCCGTCGTCAGCGTCGAGATGATCGAGGCGGTCGGCGAGGAGTACCTCCCCGACTACTTCACGGCGCTGGCCCGGGCGCTCGAGCCGGGCGGCCGGATCGGCCTGCAGGCGATCACGATGCCGCACCAACGGATGCTCGACACCCGCGACCAGCAGACGTGGGTGCTGCGGTACATCTTCCCGGGCGGGTTCCTGCCATCGCCCGAGCTGATCCGTGAGCACGCCAGGGTGGCCGGGCTCGCCGTCGACGGCACCCCGTTCGGTCTCGCGCCCGACTACGCGTGCACCTTGCACGAGTGGCGGGATCGCTTCACCAAGGCGGCCGGTGTCATCGGTGAGCTGGGTTTCGACGGTCCGTTCCAGCGGATGTGGGTGCTCTACCTGGCCCAGTCCGAAGCCGGTTTCCGTGCCGACGCGATCGACGTCGCCCAGTGGATCCTGCGGCATGAGCACTGACTCGTAGAATCAGCCGCCGCCTCATCGTTCCCCTTCGAAAGACCACCTGTCGATGGCATCCCCCCGTCTGGCCAGCGCCCGGCCGAGCTTCATCCAGAGTGATCGCGCCCTCGCCCGCGCTGCCCAGCCGTTCGTGCGTTTCTCGCACATCGAGGCGTCGGGCGGCGTCGTGCTGGTCATCGCCACCCTGGTCGCGCTGGTCTGGGCGAATACGCCGTGGTCGGCGAGCTACGAGAGCCTGTGGCACACCGAGATCTCCGTCGAGGTTGGCAGCTACCTGTTCCGGGAGGATCTGGGGCATCTGGTGAACGACCTGCTGATGGCGATGTTCTTCTTCGTCGTCGGCATGGAGATCAAGCGTGAGATGGTCGTGGGCGACCTCCGCGATCGAAAAACGGTCGCTCTCCCGGCGCTCGCCGCGCTCGGCGGCATGGTGGTGCCGGCATTGATCTTCGTCGGGCTGGCCGGCAGCGGCGGCGCCCGAGAGGGCTGGGGGGTTCCGATGGCGACCGACATCGCCTTCGCCGTCGGCGTCGTCGCGCTCCTCGGTTCGCGGGTTCCGTCGGGGGCCAAGCTGATGTTGCTGACGTTGGCGATCGTCGACGACATCGGGGCGATCGTGGTCATCGCGCTCGTGTACTCCTCCGACGTCGACCCGAAGATGCTGGTGGTCGCCGCGCTGATCGTGGTGGTCCTGGTGGCGTTCAACCGCGCCGATGTCACCTATGTACCGATGATCGCGTTCACCGGGTTGGCGTTGTGGCTGGCGGTGTACGAGTCGGGTGTCCACGCCACGATCGCCGGTGTGGTGATGGGTCTGCTGACGCCGGCCCGTCCGCATCAGACCGAGCTCGAGGCCGAGGAGATCGTCGATGTCCTCGAGGGGCGCGAGGACATCACCGTCGCCGACATCCGGGCGACGGCGGCGGCGATCCGCGGCTCGGTGTCGGCCTGCGACCGGATGATCGACGCCTTGCACCCGTGGACCAGTTTCGTCATCGTGCCGTTGTTCGCCCTCGCCAACGCCGGCATCGAGCTGTCGGCCGACACCTTCACCTCGCCGTCGCGGGTGCTCGGGGCGGTGGCGATCGCCTTGGTGGTCGGCAAGCTCGTCGGTGTCAGCCTGTTCTCGTGGCTGGCGGTGCGGCTGCGCATCGGCCGGTTGCCGGCCGGGGTCGCCTGGCGCCATGTGTTCGGCATCGGTGGTCTGGCCGGGATCGGCTTCACGGTGTCGCTGTTCATCACCGGCCTGGCCTTCACCGATGAGCAGTTGGCCACCGACGCCAAGGCGGGGATCATCGTCGCCGCGCTCGTCGCCACCGCGCTCGGTTCGATCCTGTTCGTGCGTGCGGCGCGATCGGATCAGTCGAGCTGACCGTCACCCACCCGACGTGGCACGGGCCGCGATCCGGGCCTGTACCTCGGGGCGTCGCAGCGGCGGGATCGTCTTGGGTGGGTGCCGACGGGCGGGGAGCGCCGCCAGCAGCGTGCGGGTCGTCGCCGCGACCTCGGCGACGGCGGCCTCGAACTCGGTCTCGGCCCCGACGGGCGCCTTGGTGAGACCGCTGACCTTGCGGATGAACTGACGCGAGGCGGCGATGATCTCGTCGTCGGTGGCGGGCGGCTCGAGGCCGCGCAGCTCGGTGATGTTGCGGCACATGATGGTCAGGCTAGGTGTGGCGATCGGGGTGGATACGGTGGGCGCCATGCCGGAGATCGAACACACCGACGACGAGTGGCGTGAGCGGCTCAGCCCCGATCAGTTCCACGTGCTGCGCCAGGCGGGGACCGAGCGTCCGTGGAGCGGAAAGTACGTCGACGAGCACAGCGACGGCACGTATCGCTGTGCGGCCTGCGGCGCCGAGCTGTTCGACTCCACCACCAAGTACGAGTCTGGGAGCGGCTGGCCGAGCTTCTACGAGCCAAAGGTCGCCGAGGCCGTCGAGCTGATCGAGGACCGGACCCATGGGATGGTGCGCACCGAGGTCCGGTGCCAGCGCTGCGGGTCGCACCTTGGTCACGTGTTCCCCGACGGCCCCCAGCCCACCGGCCTTCGCTACTGCATGAACAGCCTCGCCCTCGATCTCCAACCCACCGACTGACCGCCGTCCCACCCCCACTCCACCCCATCGAGGGTTGAACCGCCGTCGAGGGTCGAATGCACCGCTGTGGTGCCGTCAGCCCTCGATGGGGTCGACGCCGAGTAGCTCCTCCAGCCGGTCGAGCCGTCGGCGGAGGTGGGCGACCTCGGCGGCGACCGCCGTGAGGGTCGCTGGGTCGGCCGTCGCGGAGGTCGCTGGCCGGGCGACCGACCCCGTGCCATCGGGCGGCGCCATCGCGGCCTCGTCGATCTCGCCGCCGAGCAGGTGCGCCCAGCGGGCCTCGCGCTCGCCGGCGTGACGTTCGAGGCGGGTGGCGAACGGCTCGGGGGTTCGGGCGGCCAGCGTGTCGAGGGCGTCGTCGATGCTCGGCCCGCCGGCGTCCTCGTCGACCAGGCGTTCGGTCCGGGCCCGCAACTCGGCGACGGTCTGCGGTCCTCGCAGCGCGAGCATCGCGAGGACGGCGAGCTCGTTGCGTTCGAGGCGCCAGCGCTCGTCGGCGACGTGGCGGTAGCGGATCGTCCGACCGCCGTGGGAGGGGTGCACGAACCGGACGAGCCCGATCGATTTGAGCGCCATCAACGCCTGCTCGACGGTCCGGTCGTCGTAGGCGACGACGGGGTGACGGTTGCTCGACTGGTTGCAGGCGAGCCGTAGCGCGTTCAACGTAAGGGGGTAGGCGTCGGGCACCGTTGCCGCCTTCTCCACCAGGCAGGCGAGCACACGGGCCTCTTGTGGACTCAACGGCATACTGCCATCATGCCCGCCGCGTCGCGGTGTCGTCGTCTGTGTGGCTCGGCGGGCCGTGTCGGGTGTTTAGTCGGGGTTGGCGACGATGACGGCTTGGATCTCGGCGACGGGGAGGTCGCGGACCGCTGAGGTGGTGGTCAGGG
>JBKEAH010000125.1:0-4900 GCA_047972065.1 Desertimonas sp. | reverse complement strand
AAGTTGCGGCCGATCCGGCCGAAGCCGTTGATGCCGACGCGAACGGTCATGAGCGGGAGGTGTCCTTTCAGCGCGAACAGGCCCGCCGACCCTACCCCACCCCACCGCCCGAGTCCCTTTTCCGTAGTCCGAGTTGCGTGAAGCGCAACATTGACACCGCGGAGCCCGGAGCACCGCGCTCACGCGGGCGGCGTGAACTCGTTCTTCTCGATCAACCGCCGCCGCGCCTGGTAGATGGTGCGTACCCGATCCGCCAGCGCGACGTCGGCCACCTGCACCTCATCGAATCGATGTACCGCCCAGCCGAGCTCGGCGCATCCCTGGTCACGGCCGGCATCTCGACGCTGGGCCAAATCACCACCGTGCCACCAGGTGTGGCCGGGTTCGAGGGCGAGTCGCAGGTCCGGCCAGGCGATGTCGAGGTGCACGGTCTCACCGGTGCGCAACGTCAGCGGGTGCTGACGCTCGGGGACGGGCAGACCGAGGCGGGCGACGACGTCGAGCACCTCCCGCTCCAGATTGCTCGCCGCCGGGCGGCGCTGGTCAGCGACGTGGTCAAGCCATCGCTCCATTCGACTGACCCCGTTCTTGCCCGACCGACGGATTGCCTCCAGGTAGCGGCCCGCGTCGGTCGGGTGCACGAGACCGAGATGCCACGCATCCTCGGCGACCCGCCGGAAGCGATGATCGTTGAAGCTCCACGCCAGCGAGAACAGGGTGCGCAACGGCGTGGCTACGCGGAGTCCATCCAGGTCCTGGACATCGCGATCGAGGTCGAGCCAGTTGGTCCGCTTGAGTGTGACGAAGTCAGGGGTGTCGCGCTCGTAGGCGTCCCGCGTGGTCACCTCGATGCGGGAGGTCGGCATCCCACGGATGCCGTGCAGGTGTGCAGAGGTCGGTCCGCTGAGGAACGCGTTGTCACCGCAGGCCAAGAGCGCGGCGCGGGCCTTGGCCCGGAAGGTGAGCTCGGCCGACGTCACCGCGACCACCGATGGGCAGAGCATCGTCACGACTCCCGCTCGCCTGGCACGTCCGAGGGCGAACCGGCTGACGCCGAGCTGGCGCAGTTGATCGGAGCCCGCGACCCACTCTTGCGTCGCGAACAGGCGGAGGACGTCGGGTCGGTGCATCACACCCCACCAGGGGACAGCGAGCGACCAAGAGGGGAAGTCACGCCGCGTCCGCTGGCCGCGTCGTCGTTTCGTGGTGCCGGTGTTGCGCGTGCCGCAACACCGGCTACGAAAAACCCTGACCCCGGGGTTGGGGGTCAGCGGGTGACGTCGCGGTGGGACGTCCGTACGGCGGTGCCCCTCGCCCGCAGCCGGGTCGCCATCTCCTCGGCGATGGCGACGCTGCGGTGGCGCCCCCCGGTGCACCCGATGGCGACGGTGAGATAGCTGCGCCCCTCGGCCTGGTACGAGGGCAGGATGCCGACCAGCAGCGCCTCGAGGTGGTCGAGGAAGCCCTGCGTGTCGGCGCGTTCGAGCACGTAGTCCCGGACCGACGGATCGTGGCCGGTCAGCGGTCGCAGCTCGTCGACCCAATGGGGATTGGGCAGAAATCGCACGTCCATGACGATGTCGGCGTCGAGCGGCAGCCCGTGCTTGAAGCCAAAGCTCTCGACGGCCAGTTGGAGGCGCGAGATCTCGGGATCGTCGAAGGCCGCGACAAGACGCTGCTTGAGCTGGTGAATGTTGAGATCGCTGGTGTCGATCACCAGGTCGGCGGCCGTTCGGGTGGTGGCGAGCAATTCTCGCTCCTGTCGGATCGACTCGACCAGGCCGTCCGCCTCGGAGGCGAGCGGGTGGCGTCGTCGGGTGGCGTCGTAGCGTCGCACCAGCTCGGGGTCCGACGCGTCGAGGAACAGGACCGTCACTCGGTGACCGCCCGAACGCAGCCCCGCCACGGCATCGAGCACGGCCCCGTAGTTCCGCCCCGACACCAACGCCAGGCGCTCGATGCCGCTGGCCGGCAGGCTGGCCAGCTCGACGATCTTCTCCAGCAACGAGGCGGGCAGGTTGTCGACCACGTACCAGCCGAGGTCCTCGAGCACGTCGGCGGCCGCCGACCGTCCGGCACCCGACATGCCGGTGATCAACACGACCTCAGCCACGGACCGAGGGTAGCGAAGAGCCGGCCGCCACGTGCCGAGCGGACCCCTCAGCGCTTGACGACGCGCAGATACAACAGCCGTGGGACCGTCGCCGCCTCGGTGTACTCCGGAGCGAGGGCGAGGAACCCCGGTGGCGGAGCAGGCTCGACCATCCGCTCGACGTACATCCCGTGGGCGGCGAGCGCGTTGACGTAGCGGGACAACGGTCGGTGCACGAAGCGGATGTGCACTCCGGGCTCGACCTCCTCCACCGTCGCCGTCTCCACCAGGTACGGCCCGATCCGCCAGTACTGCTCGGGCGGCTCGATCATGTGGTCGTCGATCCAGCCGCTGTCGGGCGTCTGGAGCAGCGGGTGGTTGAGGAAGAAGCAGAACCGCCCGCCCGAGCGCAGCACCCGCGCCACCTCGGCGATCGCCTCGTCGACGGCGTCGATGTGCTCGAACACCAGACAGGCGACCACGGCATCGAACGAGGCGTCGGCAAACGGCAGGCGATCGGCCGGCGCCCGAACGAAGCCGGTCGCGCCGCCACGCTTGGCCGCCACCGCGATCTGGTTCCACGTCGGGTCGAGCGCGACGACCATGTCGACGCCATCGAGCCGCGCCGCCAGCCGGCTGATCTGGCCGTCGCCGCACCCGACGTCGAGGACGCGCCGGCACCCGGTCAGCTCGTCGGCGGCGAGCGGCAGGAGTTGTTCCTCGTACTCGGGGTCGGCACCGGAGGTGAACCCGTCGATCCACCAGCCGGCGTGCTGCTCCCACAGCTCGGCGTTGTCGTCCATCAGCGACGCACCGGCGGGGCGACCGCCGTGTCGGCGCCAACCGGGTGCAGCTTGGTGTGGATGGCCTCGGCGACGGCATCCGGGAGCCACGACTTGGCGCGGAGATCGTCCAGTGACGCTGCCTGCACGGCCCGTACGCCACCGAACTCCTTCACCAGCCGCTTCCGACGGGCGTCGCCGAGACCGGGAATGTCATCGAGCACGCTCTTGGTCATCCGCTTGCTCCGCCGCTCGCCATGAAACGTGTTGGCGAAGCGGTGCGCCTCGTCACGGATCCGTTGCAGCATGAACAGCGCCTCGCTCCCCCGCGGGATGGCGACCGGCATCGCCCGGCCGGGCACGAAGACCTCCTCGAAACGCTTGGCGAGCCCGGCGACGGGAATCTCATGTTCGAGGCCGAGCTCGCGCACCACCCGCGCCGCGACCCCCATCTGGCCCTTGCCGCCATCGACGACGAGCAGCTGCGGCGGATACGAGAACTTCCCGGGCTTGTCACCCCGCTCGGCCGGCGGACGATCACGCTCGTCGAGGTAGGCGCGCAGCCGGCGCGTCAACACCTCCTCCATCGCCGCGTAGTCGTCATTGCCGTCGATGTGAACCTTGAAGCGCCGGTACTCCCGTTTGTTGGGCAGACCGTCTTCGAGCACGACCATCGACCCGACGTAGTCCGTGCCATGGAGATGGGCCATGTCGTAGCACTCGATTCGGAGCGGCGCCTCGGGCAGCTCGAGGTGTCGCTGGAGGTCGGTGAGCGCCCGTGACCGGGTGTTGTGATCACTGGCGCGGCGGAGACGGTGGCGGGTGAACTCCTCCGCGGCGTTGCGGGTCACCGTCTCGAGGAGACGCCGGCCGTCGCCACGCTGGGGCACCCGGACCTGGACCCGAGAGCCCCGCAGCATCGTCAGCCACTCCTCGTAGGTGGCGAGATCATCGGGGTCGTCGGGTACCAGCACCTGCTTGGGTACGCCCTGGGGTGGATCGTCCCCGTACATCGCCTCCAGGATCCGGTCGACCAGTCCGCCCGCGGTCAGCTCCTCGACCTTGTCGAGCACAAAGCCTTTGCGCCCGACGACCAGCCCCTTGCGGACATAGAACACCTGGACCGATGCTTCCAGCTCGTCCTGGGCGATGCCGACGACGTCGAGGTCGTCGCCGCGGTCGGCGACCATCTGCTGTCGTTCGATCGCCCGGCGCACCGTGGCCAACCGATCGCGCAGGCGAGCCGCCCGCTCGAACTCGAGCGCATCGGATGCCGCGCGCATCTCGGCGTCGAGTCGGTCGACGATCGGCCGGGTGTCCCCGGCCAGGAACTCGCACAGCTCGTCGACGAGCTGGCGGTAATGGGCGTCGTCGATCTCGCCGACACAAGGGCCGGAGCACTTCTCGATGTGGTACAGCAGGCAGGGCCGACCGAGACGTTCGTGCTCCTTGAACTTGCCGGGACTACAGGTGCGAATCGGGAAGGAGCGAACGAGTTCGTCAAGGGTGTCGCGGATCGCGTAGGCGTGCACGTACGGGCCGAAGTACCGGGTGCCCTTGCGCTTGCGTCCCCGCATCACCATCGCCCGGGGCCAACGCTCGTCCACCGTGACGGCCAGGAATGGGTAGCTCTTGTCGTCGCGCAGCCGCACGTTGAACCGAGGCTGATGCTGCTTGATCAGCTGGTTCTCCAGCAGCAGCGCCTCGACCTCGTTCCGCACGATCGTCCACTCGACGGTCTGGGCGGTCGCCACCATCTGGGCGGTCCGCGGGTGGAGCGTGCGGGGGTCGGCGAAGTAGTTGGACAGCCGCGAACGGAGGCTGGCCGCCTTGCCGACGTAGATCACGCGCCCCGCCGCGTCCTTGAACTGGTACGAGCCCGGTTCGTCGGGGATCGTGCCGGCGGGGGGACGCTTGATCATGACACTCCGAGGATACGGTTGGCCCCCATGGCCGGACGCTTCTCGTTCTCGGCGCCCGGGGGGCGCGGCGTGGACCGCCCGTGGTTCCGGGTCGGGACCGTCGA
>JBKEAH010000082.1:0-2629 GCA_047972065.1 Desertimonas sp. | reverse complement strand
CGCGGTGCACCAGCCGGCACCCGCTCGGCGGGCGGGCGGGGCGCGGTGCGGGCCTCGGGCACGTCGGCGCGTGCGGCCGGCGCGTCGGCCGGACGGGGCTCGCCCGGGGCCGGACGACCCGACGAGATCACGCGCGCCGGCTCGGCGGCGGGCTGGGACCGGATCGGCTCTGGCGGGGCCGGTGGTGCGGGCTCGGATGCCGCAGGCATCGTCGCCGGCGGCTCGGCCAACGACACCGCCGGGGACCCATCGGCGCCGACCGGCGACACCGGGGTGTCGGGTCGCTCGGTCGCCGACGGCGCCGACTGCGTGGGCACCGGGTCGGGTGTGACGGTCTCGGGGGCGGTCGTCTCGGAAGGAGCGGGCTCATCGCGAGTCGGCTCGGACGATGCCGGCTCGACCGGGGCGGGCTCGGGGCTTGTGGCCGTCGGCGCGGTCTCGACCGGCGACGGTGCGGGCCCGGTGCTCACCGCGGGCTCGGCCACCGTCGGTTCGCCGGCGGTGATCGGCTCATCCGCGGTCAACTCGGCTGCGGCCGGCTCGGCTGCGGCCGGCTCGGCCGCCGCCGTCGCGTCGCTGGCCGCGGCGGGAGCGGACTTGGCCGCCGCCTTCTTCGCCGGTGCCTTCTTCGCCGCCCGCTTCTTGGCCGGCTTCTTCTCGGGCTTGGGCTCCTCGGGCTGCTCGTCGCGCGTCAACCCGTCGCGGACCGCACGTCGACGCACCATGTCGGAGTACGCCTCGTTGAGCGAGGAGGAGTGGCTCTTCACGGGCACGCCGAGCACGCCACAGAGGTCGACCACCTCTTGGTTCGTCATACCGAGCTCCTTGGCGAGCTCGTGGACCCTCATGTTCTTGGAAGGCACGCCGTCATTCAACCTTTCCCGTGTGCGGGGACGTTCCCCGGCACCCGTCTTCCGGCCACGCGATCATCGTTCGCACAGCCGTCCTGCCGGTTCGCCGGCAGTCGTTGTTCTTCATCTGTTCCGTCGTGGTGTTCGGCGGCGGGATCAGCTGCCCGCCCCAACCGCTGCAACCCCGCCACCGCCGCGGGCGGCACCGGTCGGCGCCACGAGCGTTGGAATCCGTGACGTCGCAACCCGAGCGCGAGGCACTCGGGTTTGATGCCGGCGTCCCGAGCGCACAGCCACGCACCCCGGCCGGGCGCGGTGCGACTAACCACCGCGTGACCGTCGGGCGTGAGGACGACGCGCACCAGCCCGGCCTGCGGCCGGCGGCGACGACATCCCACACAGGTGCGCTCGGGCATGACCTCACGTCTCGCTCTGCTCCGCCTCGCTCGCGGCGGCGTCTGCGGGTGCGGGTGCGGGTGCGGCGTCGCCCTCCGCGGGCGCCGCATCGGCATCGCCATCGGCGGTCGGCGCGGGCTCGACGGCATCGCCGGCGGCGTCACCGTCCGGCGCGACGCCCTCGGACGCGGCATCGGCCGGCGACGCAGCCGTCTCGGCGCCAGCATCCAGCGCGGCCTGCGCCGCCTCCTGCTGTGCCGTCCACTCGGCCTCGGACATCACACTGCCGTCGGCGGCGTGCCACTCCATCTCGCCGGACTCGGCGTTGGTGACCCACTGTCCTTCGGCGTACTCGACCGGCTCGGCGTCCTCGCCCCCGCGGGCGGGAAGCCCCTCGGCCAGTTGGGTCTCGGACCGGATGTCGATGCGCACACCGGTCAGACGGGCCGCCAGCCGTGCGTTCTGGCCCTCCCGGCCGATGGCCAAGCTGAGCTGATGGTCCGGCACGATGACGTCGGCCTGGGTGCCGTCATCGCTGACGATCACCTGCGTCACCTTGGCCGGCGAGAGCGCCTTGGCGACGAAGTCGTGGAAGTCCTCGCTGAACGGGACGATGTCGATCTTCTCGCCCCGCAGCTCGTTGACGACCATACGAACTCGACCACCGCGGGCCCCGACACAAGCGCCGACCGGGTCGACGTTGTGGTCGTTGGACCACACCGCGATCTTGGTGCGATGGCCGGGCTCGCGGGCGCACGCCTTGATCTCGACGATCCCGTCGGCGATCTCGGGTACCTCCAGCTCGAAGAGTCGCTTGATCAGACCGGGATGGGTGCGGCTGACGACGATCTGGGGGCCCTTGGCCGTCTTGCGCACCTCGACGATGTAGGCCTTGCAGCGGTCGCCCGGTTGCGGACGCTCGAAGGGAACCTGTTCGGCCTGCGGCAGCAACGCCTCGACCCGGCCGAGGTCGAGCAGCGTGTAGCGGGTGTCGGTCTGCTGGATGATCCCGGTGACGATGTCGCCCTCACGGTTGGCGTACTCCTCGAACTTCCGGTCGCGCTCGACCTCGCGGATCCGCTGGCTCATCACCTGGCGGAAGGTCTGAGCGGCGATGCGACCCAACTCCTCACGCTTGGGGGTGTCGTCGCGCTCGTTGATCCAGTTGCCGTCTTCGTCGACGTCGTAGGCGGTGAAGGTGAACTCCATCGTCTGGGGATCGACCTCGACGACGACCTCGTCGGCGGCACCCTGACGGCGCTTGTAGGCCGAGGCCAGCGCATCGACCAGCACGTGCAGGAGCGAGTCCTCCGTCAGACCCTTCTCCTGCGCCAGCAGGCGGATCGCCTCACTCATGTCGAGGTTGCTCACGACGTCTCCTT
>JBKEAH010000077.1:0-3868 GCA_047972065.1 Desertimonas sp. | reverse complement strand
GCCTTGAGCGGACCCGAGCTCCGGGCGCTGCTGGCCGATCGATGGGGGATCGAGTGAACCTCGGGCTGTCGTTCCTGCGCGGCATGGTCGCCTCGGTCAATCCGTGCGCGTTCGTGCTGTTGCCGACCTACCTTCTGTACTTCCTCGGGCTCGAGGCCGCCGGGTCAGGCAGCGACGGCCGCTCGGCCCGGGCGCCGCTGCGTCGCGCACTGCTCGTGTCGTCGGCGGTGTCGACCGGCTTCATCGGGGTGTTCCTGGTCGCCGGCACGATCAGCGAGCTCGGGACGAGCTGGCTGACGGCCAATGCCAAGTACGTCACCCTCGTGATCGGGCTGGCCTTCGTCGTGCTTGGGGTGGCGATGCTGTTCGGGTTCAAGCTGCCGGTGGCAACCCCCGCCGTCAGCGGAGGGCGTGACCGGACCGTTCGCTCGATGTTCGTCTACGGGGTCGGCTATGCGTTGGCGTCGTTGGGGTGCACCCTCCCATTGTTCTTGATCACGATGTTCACCCCGACCGACTCGTTCCTGGACGGGGTGGCCAACGTGCTCGCCTTCGCGCTCGGGATGGCGTTGGTGGTCACCGCGTTGACCGTCGCGCTGGCGGCCGCCAACCACACGTTGGTCGGTGCGCTTCGCCGCGCCAGCCACTGGGTGCAGCTCGTGTCGGCCGCGCTGGTGCTGCTGGCGGGCCTCTACCTGCTGCACTACTTCTGGGTCGTCGACGTCAACGGCGAGACCTCCCGGGTCACCGATGCGATGGAGCGGCCCTACTACTGGTTGCTGGAACGTCTCGACAGCAACTGGCGCATCGTCGGCGTGGTGTTGGCGGCGATCGTCGTCGCCGCCGTGGCCTTCGTCCTCCGAGGCCGATCCGACGGGGAGGGTCGCAGTACGGTCGAGCGTTCGTGAGCACCCCGCCGTCCGAGAACCCCGCCGTCGTCCCCGCCCTCCCCGCTGCGACGGTCATGCTGGCCCGCGACGGCGATGACGGGGTCGAGGTGTTCGTCTTGCGCCGCACGGCGCGCGCCGCCTTCGCCCCCGACATGTACGTGTTCCCGGGCGGCAAGGTCGACCCGGCCGATGGGAGCGCCGACATCGAGGCGTTCACCGAGGGTTTGTCGGCCACCGATGCGTCCGGCGCCCTGGAGCTCGACGAGGGTGGGTTGGCCTACTGGGTGGCGGCGGTGCGCGAGTGCTTCGAGGAGGCGTCGCTGCTGCTGGCGCGTCGTCGCGACGGCTCCGTCACCGCCGTCCCCGACGAGGACCGACGCGCGCTGCACGACCAGGAGCTGTCGATGGTCGAGCTGTGCCGCCGCCATGACCTCGTGCTCGATCTCTCCGAGATCCGCTACATCGCGCACTGGGTGACGCCGGTCGGGGAGAGTCCCCGCCGCTTCGACACCCGCTTCTTCCTGGCCGCCGCGCCCGACGACCAGGAGGGCCGCCACGACGATGTCGAGACGGTGCACAGCCGCTGGGTCCGCCCCGTCGACGCGTTGGCCGAGTCGGCGGCGGGCGAGTTGGCGCTGATGCCGCCGACCCTCGCGTGCATGGGTTTCCTCGCCGAGCATGCCACGGTCGACGCGGCGCTCGCGGCGGCCGACGCCGCCGGCCCGCCACCGCGCATCCAACCCAAGATCCGTTGGGGTGACGACGGCAAGATCGCCGGGGTGTCACTCCCGGGCGACCCCGACTACGACGAGCTGGTCTGAAGCGACCGAGCGTGTCGGATCCGGCCCGTCGGCTGCGCCGACGGGCCGTGGCCCCGGCCACCTCAGTCGTCGAACGCGGCTTCGACCGTCGCGAGCAGCCGGGCCGAGCAACCGGCGAGGTCGACGCCGTCGGCGCCGATGCCAGGTGACGGCGCGACATCGTCGAGCCGTCGAGCGATCGCGGCGAACACCGCGGCGGCCGAACCGGGGGTGGCGTCGTCGATCCCGGCGACCGGCTGGCCGGCGTCACCGCCGGCGGCGACGGCCGGCTCGAGGGGGACCTGGCCGAGCAGCGGAACCTCGACCGCCGCCGCCAGTGCCTCACCGCCGCCCTCGCCGAACAGCGCGTAGCGGTCGCCGTGGCGGCAGGTGAACGCCGTCATGTTCTCGATCACCCCGACGACGGACACGAAGCTCCGTCGAGCCATGTCGGCCGCCCGCTGGGCAACCTTCTGGGCCGCCCGTGCCGGGGTGGTCACCACCACCATCTGGGCCTGGGGGAGCATGCGGGCCAAGCCCATCTGGACGTCGCCGGTGCCGGGCGGCAGATCGATCAGCAGGTCGTCGAGGTCGCCCCAGTCGACGTCGCGCAGGAACTGTTCCACCGCCTTGGTCAGCATCAGTCCCCGCCACATCAGCGCCGTGTCCTCGTCGACCAGGAAGCCGGTCGACACGATCTGCAGGCGGCCTTCACCGATGCGGCGTTCGTTGGGCCGGATCAGCGGCCGGTCGCTCCCCGCCACCGCTTGGGCCTCCAGCCGGTCCTTGACCCCGAGCAGGCGGGGCATCGAGAAGCCCCAGATGTCGGCGTCGAGCACGCCGACGGTGCGACCACGTCGGGCGAGCGCGACGGCGAGGTTGGCGGTCACCGAGCTCTTGCCGACGCCGCCCTTTCCGCTGGCGATGGCCAGCACCCTGGTGCGGGTCGGGACCCGGGTCTCACCGGCGTGTTGGCGGGCGTTCCAGCGGGCCTTGCTCATCACCACCGATCGCTCGTCGGGTGTCATCTCGCCCCACTCGATGACGACGTCGCGGACACCCGGATGCACGCTGATGCGACGTTCGACGTCTCGCTTGATGTCGGCGCGGAGCGGGCATCCGCCGATCGTCAGCTTGATCGTGACGGTGACCAGGCCGTCGGCGGAGACCTCGATGCCCGGGACCATGCCCAGCGTGACGATGTCGGCACCCAGTTCGGGGTCGATGACGGTGGCGAGTACCTCGCGCAGCTGGTCGGTCGTGGGTGGCTCGACGTCGATGGGGACCTTGACGGCCATGACCCCCATTTTACCGGTCTTGGCCGTGTAATCTGGTGGTGATGTCGGACGCACTCCCCTCGCGCGATCTCCTGCGCGTGCTGGGCGACAACACGCGCTACGCCATCTATCTCGAGCTGGCCCGCTCGCCGCGCCCGTTGGTGACCGCGGAGATCGCCGACGTGTTGGGGTTGCATCCCAACACCGTGCGGCCCCATCTCGATCAGATGCGCGAGGTCGGTCTGCTCGAGGTCACCGCCGACGCCCGCGGCGAGGTCGGTCGTCCGCAGCATCGCTACGCCCTGGCCGCCGACGCCCCGTCGCTCGGTCTCGAGCCCCCCACGATGCCGGTGCTGGCGCGCATGGTGCTGGCGATGGCGCAGCGGTTGGGGGCCAGCCCGGCTGATGCCATCGCGGTCGGCGAGGCCGAGGGCGACGCCCGGGCGGCGTCCTACGCCAGCGCCCGCTCGGCGCTCGAGGCGTTGGTCGCCGATCTCGACCGGCTCGGCTTCGACCCCGTCGTCACCGAAGCCGCCGATCGCGACGAGGGGGCGGGCGACGGGCTCGGCTCGGGTGGGCTCGACGACGACCCCGTTGCCGTGGTCGCGTTCGCGCACTGCCCGTTCGCCGAGCTCGCTGCCGTTCACCCCGACCTGGTGTGCGGGCTTCATCGAGGGTTGGTCGGCGGGTTCGTCGCCCGCATGGGTGATGCCGAGGTGCGGGAGTTCTGCACGCTCGCCGATCGCACCCCGTGCCAGGTGACGATCGCTTCACGCTGACGGTCGCCCGCTAACGTTGGCCGTGCACCCGCACGCCGAGGTGCTCAGGAGGTTCCCGTGATCACGCTCACCGATTCCGCCGCCGCCAAGGTGAAGGAACTGCTCAAGTCCGAAGACGCCGA
>JBKEAH010000062.1:0-3771 GCA_047972065.1 Desertimonas sp. | reverse complement strand
CGGATCACGAAGGCGTCGACCCCCATCGCGGCGACGGTCTCGATCGTGTCGCGCAGGCTCTCGCCCTTGTTGACGCTCGAGGTGCCGACGGTGAAGGTCATCACATCGGCCGAGAGCCGCTTGGCGGCGGTCTCGAACGACAGACGGGTGCGCGTCGAGTCCTCGAAGAACAGGTTGCACACCGTGCGACCGCGCAGGGCGGGCACCTTGGGGTTGGCGCGCTGATTGATCTCGGCCATGTGGTCGGTGAGATCGAGGAGGCGAAGGACCGTCGCCGGGCCGATCTCGGCGATCGAACGGAGATGTCTGGTCATCGCGCGTCGCCGGCCGGCTCGTCGTACCCGACACGCGCCATCATCGGATCTCGACGCCCTCGCTGGTCGCGGTGACCTCTTCGTCGGTGCTGGTCGGCAGGTTCTTGCCGACGAAGTCGGGTCGGATCGGGAGCTCGCGGTGCCCACGGTCGACCAGCACGGCGAGCTGCACCGCCCGCGGCCGCCCGTATTCGCTGATCGCGTCGAGCGCGGCCCGCACCGTGCGACCCGTGTAGAGCACGTCATCGACCAGCACGACGACGGCGCCATCGAGCGGGACGGGGATGTCCGAGCGCTCGGCCGGCACGACCGGTCGCAGACCGATGTCGTCGCGGAACATCGAGGCATCGATCGATCCGACCGGGACCGCCCGCTCGATCCGTTCGATCTCGACGGCCAGCCCCTCGGCGAGCCAGACCCCGCCCCGCTGGAGCCCCAACAACACGACCCCGTCGAGCCCTCGGTTGCGCTCGAGGATCTCGTGCGCCATCCGCGTGGTCGCTCGACGCACGTCGTCGGGTCCGAGGACCCGCTTCGCTTTGCTCACCTGATCTCCTCCGTGCGGGCCTCACGGGACTCGCTTCACGGCTCGGGCCGACGGTAGCAGCCGGATCGCATCGCGCGCCCCCTACAGTCCGATCGATGGCCAACGACGGCGACGAAACCGAACCGGAGTCGTCGGACACCGTCGAGACCGGGGCCGGGTCGGCCACGGTGATCGATGATCACGTCGAGGATCCCTCCGAGGATCGGCCCGTCGACCCGGCCGAGACCGACCCCGTCGATGGCCAGGCGACGGTGCCGGGGGTCGGATCGGGCCCGGGGCCGGCGCCGTGGTCGCTGACGATCCGGCGGTGGCGGTTCGGGCCGGCCTCGCTCACACTGATCGGCGCGATGGCGGTGTTCTTCGCCGTGTTCGGCCGGCTGATGTGGCTGCGTCACGCCCGCTACGGCACGTTCGATTTCGACCTCGGTCACCACGACCAGGCGATCTGGCTGCTGTCACGGGGCAAGGGGTTCGTCACCGTCAGCGGGATGCCGGTGCTCGGTCATCACCTCACCCTCGCCTACTTCGCCGTGGCCCCGCTGTACTGGCTGGGCGGTGGACCCCAGCTGCTCGACTTGCTGCAGACGGCGGCGATGGCCCTGGCCGCCGTGCCGATCTACGTGTACGCCAAGGACCGGCTGGGCAACGAGTGGTGGGCGGTGGCCTTCGGCGCCGCGTGGTTGCTCAACCCCTCGGTGCAGTGGCTGGTGTGGGAGGCGTGGCACCCCGAGACGATGGCCATCCCGTTCTTCCTAACCGCCTACGTGCTGTCCGAACGCGGCCGCATCCGCGGCTACTGGATCTTCCTGTTCGCCACGCTGGCATGGAAGGAGGACCTCGCCTTGGCCGTCGCCGTGCTGGGGGTCCTCTACCTCATCCGTGGCCGCCGACGCCTCGGGCTGATGACCATCGGGGTCGCCGCCGCGTGGTTCGTGATGGCCTACATGATCGTGATGCCGCACTTCAACGGTGGGCAGAACCACGCCGGCATCTTCTACGGCGAGATCGGCGACGGGCCGCTCGGGATCATCCGCACCACCCTCACCGACCCCGGTCTGATCTGGCGGCGGCTCGAGGGCAACGATGCGTTGGGCTACGCCCGCGACCTGCTCGCCCCGTTCGGCTTCACGCCGCTGCTGGCACCGCTGACGCTGCTCATGGCGGTCCCACAGTTCTTCGCCAACGCGCTGACGAACCAGAGCTTCTTCTATGACATCCGGTTTCACTACGTGGCGATCATCCTCGCCGTGATGGCGTTGGCATCGATCGAGGGGGTGGCCCGGTTCCGGGCCACCGGCCTGCGACGTTGTGCCGTCGGGCTGGTGGTGGCCGCCGCGCTGGCCACCACGGTCGCCTGGGGGCGGTCGCCGCTCAGCACGCACTACCGCGACGGGTACTGGACGCTCAACCCGAACCCGCTGCAGGCGGTGCTCGACGACGCCGTCGACAGCGTGCCCGACGGCGCGTCGGTGTCGGCGACCTACAACATCGTCCCCCACCTCAGCCACCGCGAGCAGATCTACACGTTCCCCAACCCGTGGATCCCGGCGAACTGGGGCGTCGCCGGCATCGCCCCCGAGGACCCCAACCACGACCACGTGCCCGCCGAGGTCGACTGGCTGGTGATCAACACGGGGACGCACCAGCCCGGCAGCCAGGTCGACGCCCTGTTCACCACCCTGATCGACGACGGGGAGTTCGAGGTCGTGTCGAGCGACCAGAACATCGTCGTCGCCCGGCGTGTCGCCCCGCCCGCGGCCCCGACCGAGTTCGACGCCGCCGACTGAACGGCTCCATGGCCGAGTGTTCAGCGGCGGTGGGCGGGGATCAGGGGGGTGGGCGGAGATCGGTGGCCAGCGACGAGAGGACGCCGTTGACGAACTTGCCGCTGTTGTCGGTCGAGAAGCGCTTGGCCAGCTCGACGGCCTCGTTGATGACGACGCCCACCGGGACATCGGGTCGCTCGGCCAACTCGTAGGCGGCGAGACGTAACACGCTGAGATCGAGCACCGGCATGCGGGCCAGCGTCCAGCCCGCAGCACGGGCGGCGATCGCCTCGTCGAGCCGGTCGCGGTGCGTCTCCACCCCCTCGACCAGCGTGCGGGTCAACTCGTCGGGGGCGATGACCAGCGCGTCGAGCACGGCGGTGGGTGCGATGTCCTTGGTGTGGGCCTCGTACAGGGCGTACAGGGAGCGCTCGCGGGAATCCGAGCGCCGATCCGGTCGCGGCGGGCGCGCCATCTCAGACCCGGGTGATGTAGTCGCCCGAGCGGGTGTCGACCTTGACGCGGTCTCCCTGTTCGACGAACAGCGGGACCTGCACCGTCTTGCCGGTCTCGAGCACGGCGGGCTTGCGAGCACCGGACACCCGGTCGCCCTGGACGCCCGGCTCGGTCTCGGTGATCGTCAGCTCGACCGAGGCGGGGATCTCGACGCCGATGATCTCGCCCTGGTACTGCGCGATCTGGGCGACGGCCTGCTCGACGAGGTAGTCGGCGGCGCTGCCGAGCGCGGTCGGGGGTACCGACATCTGGTCGTAGGTCGTCGTGTTCATGAACACGTAGTCGTCGCCGTCGCGGTAGAGGAACTGCATGTCCTGACGATCGACGATGGCCTGTTCGACGCGGATGCCGGCGTTGAAGGTGCGCTCGAGCATCGCGCCGGTGCGAACGTTGCGCAGCTTGGTGCGCACGAAGGCGCCTCCCTTGCCCGGCTTGACGTGCTGGAACTCGACGACCTGGAACAGGCCGTTGTCGAGCTGCAACGTGATCCCGGTCTTCAGATCGTTGGTCGTGATGGCAGGCATGGCGAGTCCTTGGGCAGGTGCGTGAGCGGGCGTCCGCCGGACGCCGTGACGGCGACGAGGTCCTCGATGCGGAACCCGCCGAAGCCGTCACGATAGAGCCCGGG
>JBKEAH010000017.1:0-24366 GCA_047972065.1 Desertimonas sp. | reverse complement strand
CCTGCGGCGACGACGACGAGGACACCGCGCCGACCGACGCGCCCGTTGCGGACACGACCGAAGCGGCGGACACGACCGAAGCGGCCGACACCACTGAAGCGGCGGACACGACCGAAGCGGCCGACACCACTGAAGCGGCGGACACGACCGAAGCGGCGGACACGACCGAAGCGGCGGACACGACCGAAGCGGCCGACACCACCGAAGCGGCCGACACCACCGAAGCGGCCGACACCACCGAAGCGGCGGACACGACCGAAGCGGCCGACACCACCGAAGCGGCCGACACCACCGAAGCAGCCGACACCACGATGGCCGAGGTGGTTCCGGGTGACGATTGGCCCGACACCCTGACCTTCACGCTGACGCCATCACAGGAGACCGGCGGGTTGATCGAGACCGCCCAGCCGCTCGCCGACATGCTCTCGGAGCGCTTGGGCGGCATTCCGGTCGAGGCGCTGGTGCCGACCGACTACGCCGGTGTAATCGCGGCACTCGACTCGGGTCAGGCCCAGATCGCCGGCGGACTCGGGCCCTCGCAGATGGTCCAGGCCGAGGAGCAGGCTGACGCCACGCTGATCCTGCAGTCGATCCGCTTCGGCACCGCTACGTACGTCACGCAGTGGTTCACCAACGACCCCGACACGTTCTGCGAGGACGAGCCGTCGCCGGCCGGCGACGACGGCTTCCTGTTCTGCAACGGCGTGGGCGAGGCGCAGACGGCCGAGGACGGCCCGATCGGTGAGGACATGCTTGTCAACGTCGAGGGCAAGAACGTCGCCTTCGTCGACCAGGGCTCGACATCGGGGTACCTGGTGCCCGCGCTCGAGTTGCTCAACGCCGGGGTCGATCCGGTCGACGGCATCTCGGCCAGCTTTGCCGGTGCGCACGACTCCGCCGTTCAGGCCGTCTACGACGGCGACGCCGACGTCGGTGTGTCGTTCAACGATGCCCGCGGCCAACTGGTCGAGACCGTGCCCGATGTCGGTGAGACCGTCGTCGTGTTCGGCTGGTCGGGCCCGATCCCCAACGACGGCTTTGCGGTCGCCGGTGACCTGCCCGCCGATCTCCAACAGGCGATCGTCGATGCGTTCGTGGACATCTCCGCCTCGGAGGAGGGTGCCGCCCTGCTCGACGAGCTGTACGAGATCGAGGGCCTCGTACCGGTCGACTCGGCCAGCTACGACGTGATCCGGGAGCTCGAATCCGAGCTCGGCGACCTCATGGAGTGACGGGGCACACGATGACCGACGTCTCGGATGGATCGATCTTCTTCTCTGAGGCGTCGGTCGTCTACCCCGGTGGTGTTCACGCCCTGCGGGGTCTCGATCTTGAGATCCCGCAGGGCGAGTTCGTCGTGATCGTCGGGCTATCCGGCGCCGGCAAGTCGACCCTGATCCGCTCCATCAACGGGTTGGTCCCGCTGACCGAAGGGTCGCTGGATGTGCTCGGGCGCGACGTGACCGCGCTCAGCCGCGCCGGGCTTCGTCGGCTGCGCGCCGAGATCGGGATGATCTTCCAGGGCTTCAACCTGGTCGAGCGGACGACGGTCCTGAACAACGTGCTGATGGGGCGGATGAACAAGCTCCCGGCGTGGCGGACGACGCTCGGCTGGTTTCCGAGTGCGGATCGAGAGGCCGCGTTCCAGGCCCTCGAACGGGTGGAGATCGTCGACAAGGCCTACGTGCGGGCCTCCGACCTGTCCGGTGGTCAGCGACAGCGGGTGGGAATCGCCCGGGCGTTGGCCCAGGAACCCAAGATCATCCTGGCCGACGAGCCGGTCGCCTCATTGGACCCGCCCACCAGCCATCTGGTGATGCGGGACCTGCAGCGGATCAACCGCGAGCTGGGGATCACCACCATCGTCAACCTGCACTTCCTCGATCTGGCGACGGCGTACGCCGACCGGATCATCGGTCTGCGGGCTGGCGAGTTGGTGTTCGACGGGAAGGGCTCGGATGCCGACGCCACCGTCTTCGAGGCGATCTACGGCCGCAGCCTCACGGCCGACGACACGATGGCCAAGCAGGCCGCCTTGTGACCGACGACGCCGGCCCGGTGACGGCGCCGCCCGGCGCCCCGTCTCGGCCCCAACGCCCGGCGCCGTCGGCGTTCGCGTTGGGCATCACCGTCGGGTTCGTGGCGCTGACGACCGTCACCTGGTTCACGAGCGGGTTCTCGGTCGGAGCGATCTGGAGCGGTCTGTTCAGGGAGAACGACGCGTTGCGCGCCATTGCGCATGCCGACCTCGGTCAGTTCAACTCCGATCGCACCCTCGAGGCGTTTTTCGACACGGTGCGCATGGCGGTGCTCGGCACCACCGGTGGGGCGCTGGTCGCCTTGCCCCTGGCGATGGCCTCCAGCCGTCACGGGGTGCCGATCCGCTGGTTGGTCTGGCTGTTCCGCGGCTTCAACAACATCATCCGGTCGTTCCCCGACGTGCTGTGGGCGATGCTGTTCGTCGCCGCCGTCGGCGTCGGCAATCTTGCCGGGACCCTGGCGCTGTTCTTCTTCACCATCGCCGTGGTCACCAAGCTGATGGCCGACAGCCTTGACGCCATCGATACCGCGCCGCTGGAGGCGGCCGATGCCGCCGGCCTGGGCTGGGCGGGAAAGCAGCGTGTCGCCGTGTTTCCACAGATCCTTCCGAGCTACGTGTCCTATGTCATCTACGCGTTCGAGCTCAACGTGCGTGGTTCGGCGGTGCTGGGGCTGGTCGGGGCGGGTGGCGTCGGCAACCGTCTCGAGTTCTTTCGCAACCGGGGTGCATGGGAGCAGGTGTGGGGCATCGTGGCGATGTTCCTCGTGGTCGTGCTGATCTTGGATCGGCTTTCCTCGTTCCTGCGTCGGCGGTTGGTGTGACCACGCCGACGCGTCCCAGACGCCCGGTCGGCCCGGCCGCTTTCCGGTTTGTGGCGATCGCCGTCGTGGCGGGGGCCAACGTCTGGGCGTGGGTGGGTGTCGACATCGCCTGGCGCCGGCTGCGCGAGGCGCCGGAGGACTTCTGGCGCCTGGCCCGGGCGATGTATCGCAGCATCCCCTGGGGTGAGTTCGCCGAGATGGTCGGGGATCTCTGGGACTCGATCGCGATGGCCTGGCTGGGGACCGTGCTGGCCGCCATCGCGGCTGTCCCGCTGTCGTTCCTCGCCGCCGAGAACCTGGTGGCTCGGCCCGTCAGCGTGGTGACCCGAGTGGTGTTCAACGTGCTGCGCGCCGTGCCCGAGATCGTCCTGGCGATCGTGTTCATCCCGATCTTCGGTCTCACCCAGACCACCGCGATCCTGGCGATCGCTGTCGGCTCGGTGGGCACCCTCGGCAAACTGTGCTCGGAGGTGATCGAGGCGATCCAGCCCGGCCCGATCGAGGGGGTCGAAGCGGTCGGCGCCGGCCCACTGGAACGGTTGCGTTGGGGTGTGCTGCCCCAGTCGCTGCCGGAGATCGCCTCGTTCGTGATGTATCGCTTCGAGATCAACATCCGCGCCTCATCGGTGGTCGGGATCCTCGGACTCGGCGGCATCGGTACGACGCTGGTGCAGAGCCTGCGCTTCCGTGAGTTCGAGACGGCCGGGCTGGCCCTGATCGTGACCGTTCTGGGCACGATGGTGGTCGATTGGCTGTCGGGTCTGATCCGTCGACGGCTGGTGGCGGGGCCGCGACTCGGGACGGCGGGCTCCGGTCACGTGACCGCCCCCCCGATCGCAGGTGCCGATCTCCAATGAGCGATGTTCAGTTCATCGTCGGTGTCGACCTCGACGGCGTGGTGGCCGATCACACCCGGCGCTTTCGCGACATCTACGCCGAGATCACCGGCATCGACCCCGAGACGCTGCCCCTCGAGCGGTCCTGGGACTTCCACGAATGGGGCCTCGACAACGCTCGGTACGCCCATTTCCACCGGCTCGCGGTGATGGACCACCACATGTTCCGCACGATGGAGCTCGTCGCGGGTGCCGCCGACGCACTGTGGCGGCTGTCGGACGCCGGGATCTGGATCCGCATCATCACCCACCGCCTGTACGTCAACTGGGGCCACGAGAAGGCGGTCGGGGACACGGCCGCTTGGCTCGACGAGCAGCGGATTCCCTACCGCGACCTCTGCTTCCTCGGGGCCAAGCCACAGGTCGAGGCCAACGTCTACATCGACGATGCGCCGCACAACATCGAGCAGCTCCGGGCGCTGGGCAAGACGGTGATCGTGTTCGATCAGCCCTACAACCGGATGATCTCGGAGGGTCCCCGGGCGCACGACTGGGCCGAGGCCGAGGCGATCATCTCCGCGATGGCCAGCGCCCACCTGGGCAGTATCCCGATGGTGCTCCCGGGGCTCGACGAGGGTCCCGATCGCCTCGAGCGCCGCCGCGACCAGTCGTGACCATCACCCCCGACCCCATCGAGGGTTGGTGGCATGGTCCGCGACCGGGTCATCTCGTGACCGGTTCGCGGACCGCGAGCAGCCGCCGAAGCGTCGCCACCACCTGCGCCGGACGATCCACCACCTCGGTGCGTGTGAACTCGTAGACCAACCGACCCAGGTCTTGGAGCTCGTTGCGCCGCTGTGCGTCACGGGCCCGCTCGGCATCGGATGCATGACCGAGCCGGCCCGACACCTCGACGACCACGCCGAGGTCGTCCCAGCAGAAGTCGGTGCGCGCCACCGTACGCCCGCCGACCCGATGGACGCGTTGCGTGGTGGGCCGGGCGAGCCCGTGATGGCGCAGCAGCTCGAGGAATCGTCGTTCCAACCAGGTGTGGCCGCCGGTGTCGGGCAGCAGCGCCGCGATCGCCCGCGAGCCACGCTGGTCGTGACGCTCGGCCAGCTGGGCCGCGAGCACCGTCGGCGAGGTCAGCCCCATACGCACGGCGGCGTCGATCGCGGCCTCGAGACGAGCGGCGGACACGCTGGCCGAGGCCAGGTCGAGGATCGTGCGCGTGGCGGAGGTGCAGCGGAGCCCGGCGGCGCGCACGCGGTCGGTGCGACCCCAACATCTTGTTGTGTGCACCACGAACGGGACCCGCCGTCCCCGTGCGGAGCGGTCGATCGTGAACTCGACGGCGTCACTCGGGGCGCCGTCGAGTCGATGGAGTCGCGCCGCGGCCTCGTGGCTGACGACCGCTCGGTCGCCGAGGCACAGCAGGCCCACGTGGAGGCGCTGACCCGTCGTCGACGGGGACCCGCCCACCACGTACACCCGTGGTGCCGCCGGAATCAAGTGACCCTGGCGTTGCAGGGTCTTGAGCTCGGCGGTCGTGATGCCGAGCTCACGGAGCTGACCCCTGGAGACCGCTCCGGCTTGTTCGGCTGCCTGCTGGTTGATCGCCCGACGACGTTCCGGTTCCATGCCCTCCCAGTGGGCAAGGTGAACCGGAGTCGGGAAGCGATGGCGCGTGGTCCGCGTTCGGGTCATCCCGTGACCCGAACGCGGACCACGCGCCGAGCCCTCGATGGGGTGGACGTCAGACGCGTTCGATGATGGTGGCGGTGCCCATGCCGCCACCGGTGCACATCGCGATCAACGCGGTGGACCGGTCGGTGCGCTCGAGCTCGTCGAGGGCCGTCTGGATCAGCATCGGGCCGGTACCGCCGATCGGGTGGCCGAGGGCGATGGCGCCACCGTTGACGTTGAGTTTGTCGGGGTCGAGGTCGAGGTCACGGATGGCTTTCAGCGCCACCGCGGCGAACGCCTCGTTGATCTCGAAGAGGTCGATGTCATCGATGGTCATACCGGCCCGCTCGAGCGCCCGCTTGGCGGCCGGCCCGGGGGCGGTCAGCATGATCACCGGCTCGGACCCGACCGCCGCGGTCATCACGACCCGCGCCCGTGGTGTCAGGCCGTGAGCCCGGGCGTAGTCGGGTGACGCCAACAGCATCGCCGACGCGCCGTCGACCACACCCGACGAGTTCCCGGCGTGGTGCACGTGGTCGATGTGGGCGACCTGCGGATAGGTGCGCAGACACATCTCGTCGAAGGTCTCGCCGCCGAACTTGTCCCACGGCGTGGCCCCCATCTCGGCAAAGCTCGGCGCCAGCTGGCCGAGCCCATCGAGGGTGCTCCCCGGGCGGGGGTGCTCCTCATGATCGAGGGCGATCGACCCGTCGGTGTTGCGGACCGGGATGACGCTGCGATCGAACCGGCCCTCGGCGATGGCGACTGCGGCCCGCTCCTGGCTGCGCAGCGCGAACTCGTCACAGTCGGTGCGGGTAAAGCCCTCGACGCTGGCGATCAGATCGGCCGAGATCCCCTGGGGCACCAACGGGTACTTGTCGCGCACCAACGGATTGTCGCCGTCCATCGTGCCGGGGACCCCGTCGTAGCCATGGCGGAACGGGCGCGACATCGACTCGACCCCACCGCCGACCACCAGATCCTGGTGCCCGGCCAGGATGCCCGTCGCGGCCATACCGACCGCCTGCTGGCCCGACCCGCAGAACCGGTTGATCGTCAGCCCCGGTGTCGACGTCGGCCAACCGGCGGTCAACACGGCCAGCCGGGCGATGTCGGCACCGTGATCACCGACCCCCGACGCATTGCCGACGACGACATCGTCGACGTCACTCGGATCGATGCCGGTCCGCTGCGACAGACCCTGCAGGCACTGGGCCAACAGCTCCTGGGGATGGATGTGATGGAGCGAGCCGGATGACCGGCCCTTGCCGCGCGGGGTGCGCACGCCGTCGATGATCCAGGCTTCACGAGGGGTGGTCATCCCCGGAGCCCAGCACGTCGGCCGGCTTGGCCACGCATCGGGCGGCAGATGTCACCCCTCGTCGGTCGGGCCCGGGCGTCGACCGGCACGGGCTCGTGCCAGAGGCGGAGCCCTCCGCAGCCCGGGGGTGGAGCGCTAGCCTGGCGTCGGCCGGGCGGCCCGACGCGACGACCACAGGTATGACAGCACCCGAATGACGACCACCGAGACCACGACGACCGTCGTCGTGCCCGGGACGCACCTGATGTCGGCGTTGGTCGGTACGCGCGACCGCAACCTCCGTCAGATCGAAGCGGCGTTTCCGACGACCCAGATCGCGGTGCGCGGCAACGAGGTGACGCTGCGCGGCGAACGGGCCGAAGCCGGCGGTCGGCTGTTCGAGGAGCTCGTCGGGCTGTTGCAGCGAGGTCAGGATCTCGACGAGCCGACCCTCGGGCGCATCATCGGGATGGTCGACGCCGACGAACGTCCGAGCGAGATCCTCACCCAGGACGTGCTGCGGGGTGCGAAGGGTCGCCAGATCCGACCGAAGTCGGCGGGTCAGAAGCGCTACATCGACGCGATCTCCGAGAATGTGATCACCTTCGGGATCGGCCCCGCCGGCACCGGCAAGTCATGGCTGGCGGTCGCGATGGCGGTGAAGGCGCTCCAGGCCAAGCAGGTGCAGCGGATCATTCTCACCCGCCCGGCGGTCGAGGCGGGGGAGCGGCTGGGCTTTCTGCCCGGGGACCTGATGGCGAAGATCGATCCGTATCTGCGGCCGCTGTACGACGCCCTGTACGACATGGTGGAGCCAGACGGCGCGCAGCGGCTCTTGGAGCGCCAGACCGTCGAGGTCGCCCCGCTCGCGTTTATGCGCGGACGCACCCTGAACAACAGCTTCATCATCCTCGATGAGGCCCAGAACACGACGCCTGAGCAGATGAAGATGTTCCTCACCCGCATCGGGTTCAACTCCCGGGTCGTTGTCACCGGCGACGTCACGCAGGTCGATGTCCCCGACGGCCGCAGCGGCCTGCTCGGCCTCGAGCGGGTGCTCGGCGGCATCGACGGGTTGGCCTTCGTCCGGCTGTCGGCCCAAGACGTCGTGCGTCACCGGATCGTCGCCGACATCGTGGCCGCCTACGAGCGCCACGCCGACGACGCCGACGGCGGACGACCCCGTCGCCGATGAACGAGCCCCCGAGTCCCACCGTCGGCACGGCGACCGTCGAGGTCGTCGCCGCCGACGAACAGCACGTCGTCGCGATCGATGTCGACCGCTGGGCCGCGCTCGCCCGATCCGTTCTGGCCGCCGAAGGCATGGCCGGCGAGCTCACCCTGACTTTCGTCGACGAGACCGAGATCGCCACGCTCAACAAAGACCACCTGGGCGGATCGGGCCCAACCGATGTCCTGTCGTTCCCGCTCGATGCCGACGACACCGCGGCTGTCACCACGGGTCTCGTCGGCGTGCCGGTGTTGCTGGGGGACGTCGTGGTGTGTCCGGCGGTGGCGGCGGCGCAGGCGGCCGCGCACGCCGGCACGCTCGATGACGAGATCGCCCTGCTGGTGATCCACGGTGTGCTCCACGTGCTGGGCCATGATCACGCCGAGCCCGGCGAGACGGCCAGGATGCGCGACCGAGAGATGCACCATTTGACCACCCACCATTGGCACGGGCCCGCCCCGGCCTCGTTCCGTCAGGAGCACTCGACGTGACCGGCATCGACATCTGGCTGCTGGTGGCGATCATCGCCATCCTGTTGGTGCTGATCGTCCTGGCGATTGCCGAGACCGGGCTCAACCGGGTCTCGCGGGTGAAGGCGCAGGCGCTCGCCGACTCGACCGACAGCAAGGCGGCCGGCGCGCTGCTCGACCTGGTGGAGAAGCCGGAGCGCTTCATCAACCCACTTCTGGTCACGGTGACGGTGCTGCAGACCGGTCAGGCGTTCTTGACCTCGATCCTCGCCAACCGGCTCTTCGGACCGCTCGGTCAGGTCGGTGCCTTCGTCATCAACGTGGTCGTGTTCTTCGTGCTCGCCGAGTCGATGCCCAAGACGTGGGCGGTGTTGCACACCGAGCGGGCCGCCTTGGCGACGGCCCGGTTCACCGGTTGGCTGGTCTCGTTCCCGCCGCTGCGCCTGATCAGCCGAGGCCTGATCGGTCTAACCAACGTGCTGCTGCCGGGCAAAGGCCTCAAGCAGGGTCCGTTCGTCAGCGAACAGGAGTTGCTCGGCATCGTCGAAGCGGCGGCCGACGACGAGGTGATCGAGCACGAGGAACGTGAGCTGATCGAGTCGATCATCGAGTTCGGCGACACCATCGCCCGCGAGGTGATGGTGCCGCGCCCGGACATGATCATCAGCCCCGCCGATGCCACCGTCACCGGAGCGCTCGATCAGACGATCGCCCACGGCATCAGCCGGTTGCCGCTTCACGCCGACGACGGTGACGACGTCGTCGGGCTGGTCTACGCCAAGGACCTCATCCGGGCCGAGCGCGACGGGCGGGGTGACACCCCGGCCCTCGACCTCGCTCGCCCCGTCCACTTCATCCCGGAGAACAAGCCCGTCGCCCGTCTGATGCGCGAGATGCAGGCCGGCAAGTTCCACCTGGCGATCGTCGCTGACGAGTACGGCGGGATCGCGGGTTTGGTGACGCTGGAGGACTGCCTCGAAGAGCTCGTCGGCGAGATCGTCGACGAGTACGACACCGAGGAACTGCTGGTGCAGCGGTTGCCCAGCGGTGAATACCTGGTCGACGGCGGTCTGCCGATCGACGAGCTGAACGAGCTACTCGACAGCGAGCTGCCCGACGATGAGTGGGAATCGGTGGGCGGTTTCCTCTTCGGCACTCTCGAGCACGTGCCCGAGCCCGGCGAGTCGACCGTCTACGACGGTTGGTGCTTCACCGCCGAGGAGGTCGAGGGTCGGCGGATCCGCACCATCCGCGTCACGCTCGCGCCCGAACCGGACGAACCGGAGCGGAGTGCGGATGAGCAGGTGGCGGACGGGTAGGTTCGCCGCTCCATGGAGATCTCACTCGAGGGCAAGGTCGCGCTGGTCACCGGCGCATCACGGGGTATCGGCAAGGGCATCGCCAAGGCGTTCGCCGAATCGGGGGCCAAGGTGATGCTGACCAGCCGCAAGCTGGAGGGGCTGCAGGCGGCGGCCGCCGACATCGATGGCGATGTCGAGGTGTTCGCCGCCCACGTGGGCAAACCCGCCGATGGGGAGGCGTGCGTGCGCGCCACCCTCGAACGATTCGGCGGACTCGACATCCTGGTGAACAACGCCGGAGCGAACCCGTACTACGGCGCGACGCTCGAGGTGGACGAGGCCCGCTACGACAAGACCTTCGAGGTCAACCTGCGGGGACCGGTGTTCTGGTCGCAGCAGGTGTGGAAGCAGGCGATGAGCGAGACGCCGGGGGTCATCATCAACATCTCGTCGGTCGGTGGCTTGCGCACCGAGTTCGGTCTCGGGGTCTACAACGTCACCAAGGCAGCACTCATCCACCTGACCCGCCAGCTCGCCAACGAGCTCGGCCCGACCCGGGTCATCGGCATCGCCCCCGGGTTGGTCAAGACCGATTTCGCCGCCTATCTCGTCGAGAACTTCGGTGACGAGCTGGAGCGGCGGATGCCCACGCAACGCCTTGGCGAGCCCGAGGATGTCGCCAACCTGGCGCTGTTCCTGGCGAGCGACAAGGCGAGCTGGATCACGGGCGACACCTTCGTCATCGACGGCGGCGCCGGCGTCGCCGGCAACCGCTGACTCACGTGACGTCGGCCGCATGGCCGGCGGTCGCGGGTGGGGGATGTTGCCGAGCACGCCCAAATGAAACCCGTCCCGCACGGCGGGCGGCGGGTTGCCGCGAGACTCGGTGGTCGTGTTCGTGGTGCGTGGGACGAAGAAGCTGTTGGATCGGGTGAAGCAGCGGCCGGCCCCGGTGGCCGGTGTCGGCCCGTCGATGATGGGGGAGTGGTACGCGACCCTGGCTGGGGGACGGCCACAGACGGTGGTGTTCGTGAACGAGACCACGTTGTTGCCGGTGCTGGTGCCGATCGCTCCGGGGTCGTCGTTGCTGGCGCGGTTCCCGGATCAGCTCGCGGTGGTGCTCGGGGGGTTGGGGGTGCCGGCGGGGTTCGTCGCGGCGGAGCGGGTGTTGATGGGGGAGGGGGTGTGGGCGAAGACGGCGAATCGGAGTGTGGTCGGGAGCATGAACGAGTTCGTGTTCTTAGCCGACGCCTGGCGGGGCCCGGCCGACGTCGAGGATCCGGTGGGGTTGTCGTTGCGGTTGGCGACGGTGCCGTGTTCGCCGCTGTACCGGTCGTACACGTCGCCGGATCGGGCGGTGGCGGCGATGGTCGCGCGGTGGGAGGCCGGCGAGATCGCACCACCACCAGCGGCGAGCGCGTCAGCCGAACCAGCGGTGCGTCCGGCGCTGCGGATCGTGCCGCCGGCCCCGGAGCCGCACGCGGGGAAGGAGCCCGTTCGGAATCGGTGTCGGCCTGAGGATCTGTCGGAGCGGGACGTGGAGGCGGCGCTGGCCCGGATCCGGGAGCGGGATCCGGCGCGGGCCCAGGAGGCTGAGGACGTCTACGGGACCTTGACGTGGGGTGAGGGGCCGGGCCAGTTGTCGCAGTCGGGGGTGCAGTCGTGGTTGTGGTATCGGTTGCCGACGAAGTACCTGACCGATGAGCCCGGGTACATGGCTCGGCTGGCCGGGGTGGCGGCCGAGTTGTTCGACGAACTCGGTCTCGGCGGGTACGGCGCGATGTGCCGGTCCGACGTCACCGCCGGGGTGCATGCGGCGTTCGATCGGTCGGACCGGGCCGGGTTCAAGGCGTTGCGGGCGGCGTTGGCGGGTTCGGGGATCGAGCCGCCCGACACCGCCAGCTTCGGGTGGGGTGACGTGATGGGCATTGAGGAGTCGAACGCTCGCTCGAGCGTCGAAGCCGCGCTGGAAGCAGCGATCGACACCGGGGAGCTGGTGGTCGGTGCCCGGGGGTGGCGAACCCGGCAGCAATCACTGACCGATGCCGTGTTGGACAGATCCCATCCGGTTCTGTCGGGACAGTCGTGGCGAACCGCCGTGTTGACGGAACGGGTTGAGCATTGGATCGCGGAGGCATCCCGCCGCAGCGACGAGCTGGGCCGGTTGCGAGCGCGGGTCGCGAACCGTCTGTTGCATCCGGTCCCGCCGCCCGTCGATGTCGAGGCGCGGGTGGCGTCGATCGGATGGTTGTTGCAACGGTTCGGGTCCGAACAGGCTTTGACGCAGGCCGGCTACCTGAACCGGGCGTTCGTCACCGCCGTCTACGCCGACCGGCCGTGGGGCGACGAGTTCGATCTCGGGCCGCCGCGCACCGAGACCGACGACGCGACCCTGCACCGGCTGCGCGGCTTCCTGCAGCGGGCCGGGGCGTTGCGCAAGAAGGGTCGAATGCTGCAACGCACCAAGCACGGCACCGTCATGGCCGCCGATCCCGTCGTCGTGTGGGATGCGCTCGTGGGTCACGTCGCTGAGAGTCCGTGGGCCCGGTTCGTCACCGAAACCGTCGGCCTCGCGCTGGCCGATGCCGGTGATGACGGTCTCGCCGACCGTGACGTGATCGGGCAGGTGGTCGGGTGGGCGGCCGAGATGGGATGGCGCACCGACGGGTCGCCGCCGTCGGAGCGGGATGTGAGTTGGGTGTTCAGCGATAGCCGGACGCTGCTCGCGCTGTGCGGGCTGCTCGTCGAGGACGGTGACTGGTCGTCACGCCGCTACCGGCTCACCCCGGGCGGGGAGGTGTTCGTGTTGTCGGTGCTGCGCGCCACCGCGACCGGCCCCCGCAACCGGCCATGACCCCACCGGATCGTCCCCCGCACGCAGCCGAGGCCTTGGGACCGAGCCGTGGCGCGACATGGGGGCGAATGGGGTGGGTTGCGGGTGTCCGTTTGGCGATCCTCGTGTGAGAACGGTGACGACCGTGGACATGCACGGCTGGCCGGGGACCGCCTACGAATAGCTCGCGCCGAGACCGGCCCGGGCGTCTTGTTGGATCCCGTAGGGCGCGATCGGATAGCGCAGGCCGTTGCGCGACAGGGCCTCGAGACCGGCGATCATCTTGGGGACGAACTCCGGTGGGGTGGCCATCAGCAACTCGTCGTCGGGCACGCCGCCGTAGCGACGTTCGGCGAAACAGGGGATCGACACCGAAGGCTCGCGCAACGCCAGCGCCCGGCCCCAGGAATCCGAACATGAGGACTCGCCGACGCACCCCCAGTCGAACTTCTTGAATCCGGACCATTGCAGCCCGTTGATCATCAGGATCATCTGACCGGGCGTCGCGTAGAACAGGCAGATGTCGGGTGGGTTGAGACGGCCGGTCGCGAGTGGTGACACGGCGACGGCTTCGTAACGATCGTCGGGAACGGTGTGCATCGCGTGCTGGTGGGCGGCCGAGTCCTCGACCGTCTCGAACCAGACGCCCGCCATCTGCTTACCGGAGAGCCACCCCTCGTCGCGAGGGTGTAGACCGATCACGGCCCCGCACTGGGCACCGACGAAGTCGTCGTTGGTCGCACCCACCGTCCACCCGATTCGAGACGCCATGCTGACCACCTGATCGAAGGTGTGGATGCCCTGCGGGCGGCGGATCTTCGGGATGGCCTCCATCTCGCCGGCCGTCGCGAACATCTTCATGCCGATCGGGGTCGTCCGGAGTCGGACCAGCCGGTTCAGATCGCCGAGCAGTGCAGGCCAGTCGTAGCCGGTCGCACCGACTCGTACCGGTGTCGCCGTCGTGTCCTCGGTCGTCATGGCTCGAAGCTAGGTCGCGGTGCCACGTGACGACGAAGCTCGGCCCGCTTGGGTTTGCCAAGTGTCGAACGGGGAATGGCCTCGACGAGGACAAATGCCCGCGGGGCGCAGTACGGCGCCAGTTGGCGCTTCACGGCCGCCCGCAGGGCATCGAGGGTCGGGGGCCCGCTCGGATCGGGCACGACAAGCGCGGTGACCGCCTGCCCCCAGGTCGGGTCGGGTCGGCCGGTCACGACGACGTCGGCGACGCCGACGACGCGACGCAACACGGCCTCCACCGGTTCCGGCCACACCTTCTCGCCGCCGGTGACGATCATGTCCCCGGCGCGTCCGTCGACGTGCAGTCGCCCGTCGGGGAGCCACCGCCCGATGTCGCCGGTTCGATACCAGCCATCGATCTTGGGGTCGCGGCCGTCGCGGTAGGCGCGCAACAGCATCGCGCCGCGCACGTGGATCTCACCGTCATCGGCGACACGGATCTCCACGCCGTCGAGCGGCACCCCGTCGTACACGACCCCGCTGCCGCTCTCGGTCATCCCGTAGGTTGTCACAACGTTTGGTGGAAGGTCGGCGGGGGGTTGCGAGCCGCCGATGACGATCGTTCGGAAGCGTCGCGGTTCGATGCGGGCGAGGGCGGTGCCGACCAGCGAGACCAGGGTGGCGCCGCTGCGGTTGACGGCGTCGGCGTCGAACCCGGCCAGGACGGTCAGGGACTGGCCGGCGTGCAGGGCACGCACCACCACCGACAGCCCCCCGATGTGGGCCAGCGGCAGGCAGGCCAACCAGTGATCGCTCGTCGTCGCGCCGATGCGGGCATTGGTCGCCCGCGCCGACGCCCGCAGGGCGTCATGGGTCAGGACGACACCCTTGGGCTCGCCGGTCGACCCGCTCGTCGCGACCACCAGCGCATCGCCCGGCTGCGTGGGACGCCCCTTGGCGCGACGGTGCTCGGTGCCGTCCGGACCGATGATCGCGTCGGGCGCCATGGCGCCGAGCAATGCCCGGCGCGCCGGGGTGGGGAGCCGTTGGTCGATTGGCAGTACGGCGTCGCCGTCATCCCACACGCGTCGCAACGTCGCCACGAACGCCGGACCACCAGGGAGATCGAGCGCGACCAGTCGGTTGGTCATCGCGGGGCGAACGGTTGCCACGTGACGGTCACGCCCTCCATGATGGCCCCCCGATGGCTCCACACCTCCGAATCTGGCTCGACGGGGCTCGCCCGCGCACCCTGCCCGCGGCGGTGGTTCCGGTGGCGATCGGGGCCGGTGCGGCGGTCGGCGCCGGATCGGTGGTCTGGTGGCGGGTGGTCGTCGCGGGCATCGTGAGCCTCGCGCTCCAGGTGGGAGTCAACTACGCCAACGACTACAGCGACGGGGTGCGGGGGACCGATGAACGACGGGTCGGGCCGGTGCGCCTGGTGGCGTCGGGGCTGGCCGAGCCGGCAGCGGTCAAGACGGCGGCGTTGTCCGCCTTCTCGGTCGCGGCCGTCGCCGGACTGGCGCTGGCGGCGACGACCTCGTGGTGGTTGCTGGCGGTCGGCGTGCTGGCGATCGCCGCCGCGTGGGGCTACACCGGTGGCCCCCGTCCCTACGGCTATGCCGGTCTCGGAGAGCTGTTCGTCTTCGTCTTCTTCGGGTTGGTGGCGACCGTCGGTACGACCTACGTGGCGATCCGCGACATCACCGGTGCGTCGATCGTGATGGGTGCGGCGGCCGGATGTCTGTCATGTGCGCTCCTGGTGGTGAACAACCTGCGTGACATCCCCACCGACACGCTGGCGGGCAAGCGCACCCTTGCCGTTCGCATCGGTGACGCCCGCACCCGTTGGCTCTACGCCGGTTTGATCGTTGGCGCCGAGGTGCTCGCCGTGGTGACCGCGATCGCCTGGCGCCCCGAGACGGCGATCGCCGTGCTCTCCGTCGGGCTGGCGGTACCGCCGATTCGGACGGTGCATCGGGGTGCGACCGGTCCGGCGCTGGTCGGCGCCCTCGCCGGTACCGGGCGGCTGCAGCTCGCCTACGGGGCGCTGGCGACGGCCGGCCTCATCCTCGCGACGCGTTGAACGTCGCGGTGACGAACGAGCTGAGGGCCGCCGCGAGCTCGTCGGGACGCTCGAGCGCGACGGCGTGCCCGGCGTCGGGCACGATCGACAGCCGGGCGCCGGTGATGCCGGCGTGCAATCGCTTCGCCAGCGCGACGAACCTGTGGTCCAATTGGCCGGCCACCACGAGCGTCGGCACCGAGAGCTCGGCGAGACGGTCCCACAGCGGCTCCTGGGCACCGGTGCCGGCCGACCGGAGGCTGGACGCCAACCCGGCGGTGGTGTTGTGCCGCCGGGCCGCCACCCCGGCCCGGTCGGCCGGCACGGTCGCGAACATCGGCTGCGCGAGCCATCGTTGGAGGAACACGTCGACCCCATCTCGCTCGATCGACGCCGCCAACGCTGCGTCGCGCCGGCGCCGCTCGGCGCGTTCGTGTGGTTGGTCGATCCCGGCGGTCCCGCTGATCAGCACCAGACCGTGCACGTGCTCAGGGCGGGCCAGCGCGGCGTGGAGCGCGATCCGCGCACCCATCGAGTAGCCGACGTAGACCCCGCCGCCGCCGTGGGCCACCACGTGGTCGGCGGCACCCCACAGATCGACGTCGACGGTGGCGGCGCTGCCGTGTCCCGGCGCATCGACGGCGCATACATCCCAGCGCAGCGGCAGCCGCCGCAGGATCGGCGTCCAGGAGGCCGCGGTCTGGGTGAAGCCGTGGACGAAGACCAGCCGGAGGGCCGGGTCAGTCACCATCGCGGGCCGCGAGCCGGGTGATCACCTGCACGAAGGTGTCGGCGTCCTGGGCGCCGGGAACGGACCAGCGCCCATCGATCACGTAGGTCGGTACGGCCGTGATGCCCTGCTCGGCGGCGAAGCCGAGCGACTCGGCGAGCTCGGCTGCCCCGGTGCCGTCGTCGAGGGCGGCACGCGCCGCGCCGGCATCGAGACCGACCTCGGTGGCGCAGCGCACCAGCACGTCGGGATCGCCGATGTTGTCGCCGTCGGTGAAATAGGCGCGCAACAGACGCTCTTTCAGCGCGTCCTGCGCACCGGACGGACCGGTCTCGTGGGCCCACCACAACAGGCGGTGCGCGTCACGGGTGTTGGCGCGCTGGGCCTGGTCGAGGCGGAACTCGAGCCCTTCCTCGGCGGCGGTCTCGGTGACCTGGCGGAGGATCCGGGCCGCCGCCTCCGCGCCGCCGAACTTGCGGGCGTACACCTCGGGGACGGGCATCGACGTGCCCGGGGGAGCGCTCGGGTCGAGCTGGTAGGGCCGGTAGATCACCTCGATCTCCTCGTCGAAGCTCGGATCGGCGGCCAGGCGCCGTGTCGCCTTCTCGAACCGTCGCTTGCCGATGTAGCACCACGGACACACGACATCGGACCACACCTCGACCAGCACGCGCTCCACCCTACGGGGATCGGTGGCGGCGGTCTCCGCGTGGACTCGACCACGCGGGGGGTTCCTATGGTGCGGCGATGCGATTGCGTGGAACCGTCGGTGGAGCCCTCGTGGCCGTCCTACTCGCGACCAGCTCGGTTGGTATCGCCCGGGCCGGGAGCGACGACAGCGGACCCGACGGTGAGCCGGACCCGGATGCAACGTTCGTCTACGGCTACCCGATCACGGTCAGCCGTCTCGATCCGCATCGGGCCTCGATCAGCCAGGACGGCACGACGCTGTTCCCGGCGTACGACCGCCTCGTCCATCTCGCTCCCGACGGCGAGCTCATTCCCGGACTCGCCGAGTCGTGGGAGTTCAGCGACGACGGGCTGACGCTGACGTTGCACCTGCGCGAGGGCGTCACCTTCCACGATGGGGCCGCCCTCGACGCCGAGGCCGTGGCGGCCAACTTCGAGCGGGCGCTGGGTATCGAAGGCTCGTCGGTCGCCACCGATCTCGGCTCGATCGAGGAGGTGTCGGTCGTCGACGAGCTGACCGTGGCACTGACCCTCGCCGAGCCAAACGCCGCCCTGATCGGCGCACTGGCCGATCGAGCCGGCATCGTGGTCAGCCCGCAGGCCATCGCCGACGAGGTCGACCTCGACGCCGAGATGGTCGGGGCGGGTCCGTTCCGGATGGTCTCCCACGACTCGGGCAACGTGACGGTCTTCGAGCGCTTCGAGGACTACTGGGATCAGGACAACCTGGCCGAGGTGGCGGGTCTCGAGATCGTCGTGATGCCCGATGCCGTCGCCCGGCTCAACGCGCTGCGTTCGGGTCAGATCGACGCGACGACCATCAGTGCGGACCAGATCCCCGAGATCGAGAACGACTCGTCGCTGGTGATCCAGACCCAGTCCGAGCTCCAGTACTTCTACGTCGTGCAGAACCGTGCTCGCGCCGGCCAGGACGATCTGGCGCTCCGTCAGGCGATGCTGCACGGCCTCGATCGCGAGGGGATGTGCCAGTCGTTGCTGCTCGGATACTGCGAGGTCACCGACCAGCCCTTCCCGCCGGGTTACTACGCCTACGACGACGGGATCGACCAACTGCTCTACCCCTACGACCCCGACCGCGCCAGGGAGCTGATGGATGAGGCCGGTGTCGAGTCGCTGGAGCTGTCGATGCTGATGCCGGCGGGCCTCGCCACCTACCCGGAAGTCGGCCAGACGATCCAGGCGCAATGGGCCGAGCTCGGCATCACCGTCGAGCTGATCCCGGCGCAGCCGGCCCAGCTCGGCGAGCAGATGTTCGCCAACGAAGAGGCGGACACGATGCTGGCCTCGTGGGGTGGGCGGCCCGACCCGGGCATGACGCTCACCCAGCGCACCAGCGCCGATGCGTTCGCCAACCCGGGCGGCCACACCACCCCGGAGATGGCCGACATCCTCGAGCGGGCGGCGGCGACGATCGACCCGGACGAGCGGGCTGCCGTCCTGCAGGAAGGCTCCGCCGAGGTTGCCGAGTCGGTGCTCGAGATGGTGTTGTTCTTCCCCCAGGTCCCCTACGTCACCTCCGCCGACGTGCGCTTCACGCCGTACCTGACCTCGAAGCCGGAGTTTCGCGACGTGGCGGTGATGGCGGGCTGAACCGTCCCGCGACACGTTGCGTGTCGCCATTACCGTGTCGCCGTGAACCCTGCAGACCCGGCCGCGACGTTCTGCGCCACCCTCGTGGACGAGTGGGTTCGCCGCGGTCTGGCGCACGCGGTGATCGCTCCTGGTTCGCGGAGCACCCCGCTGACGTTGGCGTTGGCGGCGCGTCACGAGCTGAGCGTGCACGTCGTCCATGACGAGCGGTCCGCCGCATTCATCGCCCTGGGACTCGGGCTGAGCGACACGCCGGCCGTCCTGGTGTGCACCAGCGGGTCGGCGGGCGCGAACTGCGCGCCTGCCGTCGTCGAAGCCGGACTTTCGGACGTCCCGATGGTGATCCTCACCGCCGACCGACCGCCCGAGTCGCATGATGTCGGGGCCGCACAGACGATCGATCAGCACGGCTTGTTCGGCGGCGCGGTGCGCTGGTTCCACGACCCCGGCGTGCCGACCATCGCGGCGGCGGGCACCTGGCGTTCGCTGGGCCGCCGAGTCTGGTCCCGCGCCGTCGGGTCGCATCCGGGCCCGGTCCACGTCAACCTGCCGTTCCGCGAGCCGCTGCTCGGTGTCAGCGGCGAGCTGACGCCGCCGCTGCCACCGCTGGGGGCCCGGATCGACACCTCGCCACCGGTGGTGGAGGTGGCCGCGTTCGACACGGGGCGCGGGCTGATCGTGGCCGGCGGACGCAGCGGTGTCGCCCCGGAGTCGATCGCCGCGCTCGCCGATTCGACGGGCTGGCCGGTGCTGGCCGATCCGACGTCGGGAGCGGGGGCGCTCGATTCGGCGGTCACCTACGCCGATTCGCTGCTGCGTCACCGCGGCTTCGCCGCCGACCACGCCCCGGATCTCATCGTCCGATTCGGGCGTCCGCCGGCGTCACGCGTCGTCAACGAGTGGCTCGCCGCCTCGGGTGCGCCGATCGTCCAGGTCGGCGGTCCGGGGGTGATCGACCCGGATTACCACGTCGTCGCCGACGTTCCCGCCGCGGCGGCACCGGCGCTGGCCGCCGTCTGGCGGGGAGGCCCCGGCACGACGTGGGCGGCCGGATGGCGGCGCGCCCAGGAGCGTGCCGATGCTGCCATCGCGGCGTTGTTGGCCGCTGAGCCGGTGCTGACCGAGCCGGCCGTCGCCCGGACGGTGGCGACCACCGTGGTCGGGGGCCGCGCCGGGGGTCCCGGCGACGAGATGGAGCTCGTGGTCGCCTCGTCGATGCCGGTGCGCGACCTCGAGTGGTACGGCGGGCCGGGCGTCCGAGCGCATGCGAATCGTGGCGCCAACGGCATCGATGGGGTGGTGTCCACCGCGCTCGGGCGGGCGTTGACGGGCCGGGCCGTGACCGTGGTGGTCGGCGATGTCGCGTTCCTCCACGACGGTGGCGCCCTCACCGCCCTGGCCGGTCGCGACGCGGATCTGCGCATCGTGGTGGTCGACAACGACGGCGGTGGGATCTTCTCCTTCCTCCCACAGGCGGCGAGCCTGGCGCCCGATGTGTTCGAGCGGCTCTTCGGCACGCCGCACGGCACCGACCTTCTGGCGTTGGGTCGCGCCCACGGGCTCGACACCGCCACGGTGGCAGGGGTTTCCGAGTTGGTCGAGCGATTGGCGATCCCGGGGCCCACCGTCACCATCGTGCGCACCGACCGGGCGGCCAACGTCGAGGTGCACCGCCGGCTGAATGCCGCCGTCGCCGCAACGCTGGGCTGAGCAGCTTCGCAGCCGGGCCGACCCTCGGTCGGCCGAACCTCAGACGGGGCGCGGCCGATCTGGGGGCCATCAGAAGCGGATTCCGCAACGGGAGTTCCCCAGATCGCTTGACCGGACGGATCTTCCCCAGATCGAGCGTGTCGTCAGGGGCGGACGAGGGCGCTCAGCATCGCCTGGAACTTGGCCTGGGTCTCGGCCAGTTCGGAGGCCGGATCGCTGTCGGCGACGATGCCGCCGCCGGCCCACAGCCGCGCCCGGCGCCGATCCGGCGACAGCAGCGCGGCGCGGATCGCCACCGCCCACGTCCCGTTGCCGGCAGCGTCTACCCAGCCGACGGCACCGCCGTAGCGGCCGCGGTCGACGCCTTCGACCTCGGCGATCATCGTCAGCGCCGCGTCGCGGGGATGCCCGCCCAGCGCCGGGGTCGGGGTGAGGGCTCGCACCAGCTCGATCACCGACGGCCGAGGCGTCGACAGCTGCCCCTCCATCTGCGTGCCCAGGTGCTGCACGTTGGCGACGGTGATCACCTGCGGCTCCGGCTCCCAATCCAGATAGCTGCACCACGGCAGGAGCGTGTCGTGGATCACGTCGATCACGACCCGATGCTCGACCTGATCCTTCGTGCTGGTCAGGAGCTCGTGGGCGATTCGACGGTCCCGTTCGATGTCGCCGGTGCGCGGGGCGGTGCCGGCCAACGGATACGACCGCACGGTGCGGTCCTCGACCGCCACGAGCAGCTCGGGAGACGCACCGATGAAGCCGTCGACGGCGAAGCGGTAGCTGGAGCCGAACGACGCCTCGAGACGGCGCAGCACCCCGTGCACGTCGATCGGGTCGAGCGAGGTGACGGCGATCTCACGAGCGATCACCGCCTTGGTCAACGCGCCGTCACGCACCGCGTCGCGCACCCGCTCGACCGCCGCGAGATAGCGATCGACCGGTGTCACCGGCTCGATCGTGAAACTCCCCGTCGTTGGCGCCGGCGCCGGCGGTGGCACCAGCTCATCGGGGTGTCCGTCGTCGAGCGTGGTGAGCCACGAACGGCCGTCATCCCCGACGGTCACCGTGACCGACGGGACCACCAGCTCCCCGGTCGCTCCAGGCTGATAGGGGATCCAGCCGACCGCGACGGGCCCGGCGCCATGCGGTGCCGGATTGTCGCTCTCCACGACGTGGTCGATCGACGCCAGCAGCGCGACGGCGTCGTCGGGGCTGACCGTGGCCACCGCACCACGCCCGGCCAGACCGACGCCGTCGCGCACGAACAAGACGCCATCGCCGCGGGCGACGTCGGTGAGATCGGGAGCGAGGTCGATCGGTCGCGTGACGGCGCGCATCAGGGATCTCGGGTGCCCGACAGCAGTTGGGTGATTCCACCCGACAGCAGCTCGTGGCGAGCATCGCCAAAGCCGTGACGAGCGAGCATCGCCGCCATCTCGCGCCCGGGCGGAAGGTACGAGACGCTGCGGGGCAGGTAGCGGTAGGCGCCGGCGTCGGAGCCAAGCAGCGCCCCGATGCGTGGGACGACCTTGCCGAAGTAGATCGAATGCCCCCAACGCATCGGTGGGAAGGCCGGCGTGGCGACATCGACCAGCGCGATGCGGCCCCCGGGTCGCACCACACGGGCGATGTCGGCGAAGCAGGCGTCGAGATCGACCAGGTTGCGGAGCGCGAAGCCGCTGGTGACGCCGTCGACCGAACCGGTTCGGTACGGCAGCTGGGCCACGTCACCCTGCACCCGCGGCGCACCGCTGCGATCAGCCGACAACATCCCGAAGCTGAGATCCGTCGAGATCGGTCGCAGCCCGACCCGAGCGAGGTCGATGCACAGATCGCCGGTACCGCTGGCCAGGTCGGCGACGAGCGAACCGCGGGGCAGGTCGAGCCGGCGAACGGCCCGCCGGCGCCAACGCACGTCGAGCCCGAAGGTCATGATCCGGTTCACCCGGTCATAACGCGGGGCGACGGCGTCGAACATCTGACGCACCGCGATGCGCTTCTCGTCGCCTACCGGAAGTGTGTCGCGGTCCCAGCGGGTGGTCACCTGACCGAGGCTACGGAGCGCGGGCGCCGGACCGTCGTGGTGACGCTACTGGTAGAGGCGGAAGAGCACCTCGGCGACGCAGCTTGGCTTGGCGGCTCCTTCGACCTCGAAGGAGAACTCCATCTTCATCTGGATGCCCCCGGCGATGTCGTCGACCGCCAGCAGTTTGGCGCCCAGACGCAGGTTGGAGCCCACCGGCACCGGAGCGGGGAACCGGATCTTGTCGGCGCCGTAGTTGACGCCCATCGAGAACCCGCCGACCGAGTAGATCTGTGGTGACAGCATCGGTCCGAGCGACAGCGTCAGGTAACCGTGCGCGATCGGGGCACCGAAGGGTCCGGCCGTGGCCCGCTCGACGTCGACGTGGATCCACTGGTGATCACCGGTCGCATCGGCGAACTGGTTGACCCGCTCCTGGGTGATCTCCACCCATTCGCTGTAACCGAGGTGCTCGCCGACGAGCGTGCGCAGCTCTTCGACGCCGTTGATCACACGTGGTGCCATGGCGGGAGCTTGGCAGGTGGATCTCATCGCTGGGTAACCGGACCGGGCCGCCGGTTTGCTACGAATCGGCCATGCCCGACCTGTTGACGATGCACGCTCAGGCCCAGCCCGACAAGCCGGCGGTGATCGACGACCGCCCCGGTGGCGACGTCCGTTCGATCAGCTACCGGGAGCTGGAGGAGGCCTCCAACCGCCTCGCGCGCGTCCTCGCCGATCACGGCGCGGGCCCCGGGCACAAGGTGCTGTGGTGCGGCCAGAACTCGTTGGGAATCGTCACCCTGGTGAACGCCGCCCGCAAGGTCGGCGCCACCGCGGTCCCGTTGAACTACCGACTGTCAGACGACGAGGCCGCCTACGTGACCGACCACAGCGATGCCACCATCGTCTACGTCGACGCCGCCTACGCCCCGATGTTCGCGCGGGTGCGTGATCAGATCCCCAAGGTGCACACGATCCTGGTGTTCGCCGGACCCGCGCTCGATGGCATGGCGTCGGTGGAGGCGTTGACCTCGGCGGCATCGGCCGAGCCGCTGCCCGATCCCGAAGGCGACCAACTGGGCGCCACGATGATCTACACCTCGGGGACGACCGGCAAGCCAAAGGGAGCGCTGCGCCGGAACGCCGCCGATCCCGCCCAGCTTGGCGCGATGCTCGAGTTCATCGGGTACCGGCCCGACGACGTGTATCTCACCACCGGTCCGCTCTACCACAGCGGACCCGGCGGCTTCATGGGCATCGCCTTGGCGATGGGCCAGACGATCGTCGTACAGCACAAGTTCGATCCCGAGGACTGGCTGCGCCTGGTGGCGACCTACCGCTGTTCGTCGACGTTCGCGGCGCCGACGCCGATCCGGATGGTCTGTTCGCTTCCCGACGAGGTCACGGCGCGCTACGACCGCTCGTCGATGCGGGTGATGATCGCCAACGCGGCGCCGTGGAGCTTTGCGCTCAAGCAGCAGTACGTCGCGACGTTCCCGCCCGAGTCGCTGTTCGAGGTGTACGGATCGACCGAGCTGGGGGTCAACACGATCCTGCGGCCCGAGGACCAGATGCGCAAGCCGGGCTCGTGCGGCAAGGAGGCGCCGCTGGTCGAGGTCCGGCTCTACGACGAGGAGGGCAACATCGTCACCGGGACCGGGCCCGAGGCGACGGGGGAGCTCTTCGTGCGGAGCTCGTCGGTGTTCGCCGATTACTACAAGCAGCACGACAAGTTCGAAGAGGACCATCGCGACGGCTTCCAGACCGTCGGCGACATCGCCTATCGCGACGACGAGGGTTTCCTCTACATCTGCGACCGCAAGAAGGACATGAACATCTCGGGCGGGATGAACATCTATCCGGCCGAGATCGAAGCGGCGCTCGAAGAGCACCCCGACATCTACGAATCCGCCGTCTTCGGGATCCCCAGCGAGGATTGGGGCGAGTCGGTGCATGCCGTCGTGGTCGCCCGGCCCGGTGCGTCGCTCGACGCCGACACCGTGAACGAGCACGCCCGGGCCCACCTGGCCAGCTACAAGGTGCCGCGGTCGTTGTCGT
>JBKEAH010000310.1:0-4561 GCA_047972065.1 Desertimonas sp. | reverse complement strand
ACGGTCATCCGGGCCGGGTTGCTGACCGCTGCCGATCGGGCCCGCTCGCGCACGACGGAAACCTACTGATCGCGGTCGCCTACCGTGCGGCCATGCGTGATGACCGCGAGGTGAGCTGGTATCCGGTGCCCGACGACGACGACCTCCCCGAGGATCTGGCCAAGCTCTTCGCCAAGGCCGCCGCCAACCTGGGCTTCGTCCCGAACGTGTTCCGAGCCTTCGCGTATCGTCCCGACCACTTCCGGGCCTGGTTCAGCCATTACAAGCAGCTCCACGTGCCCAGCGAGCATCTCGACGCCGTCGACCGCGAGATGATCGCGGTGGTGGTGTCGATGACCAACGGCTGTCTCTACTGTCTGGTCGCCCACGGTCAGGCGTTGCGCCAGGCGATGGGCGATCCGGTGGCGGCCGAGCGGATCACGCTCGACTGGCGCCGGGCCGGCCTCGACGTGCGCCGTCAGGCGATCTGCGAGTACGCCGAGAAGATCACCGTCGCCCCGCAGGAGACCACGACCGACGACATCGACCATCTGATGTCGTTGGGGCTGTCGCGCGAGGAGGTGTGGGACGTGGCCGAGATCGCGGCGATGTACAACTTCACCAACCGCATGGCGATGGCCACCGGGCAGATGCCCAACCGCGAGTACCACGCCCTCGACCGCTGAGCGCCGGAGGCGCTGGTGAAGGGCCTCTACGTCGCCGCCGCCGTCACGATGGCCGGCGTCGGCTCGGTGTTCGCGCTGCTCGCCGAGCTCGACGAGCGCTACCGGCTCGGCGAGGGCAGTCTCGGTTGGATCGCCGGCGCCGCCTTCGCCGCCGCGCTCGTCACCCAGCTCGGGCTCTCGCGCTATGCCGACCGCGGTTTCGCCAAGCCGTTGCTGTACGGGGGTGTGCTGCTGGCCGCGATCGGCCTGTTGTGGTTTGCCGCGGCGACCGAGCTTTGGCAGTTCGTGGCGGCCCGAGCCGTCCTCGGCGCCGCCGTTGGCATGATCGTCCCGGCGGCCCGGCGAGCGATCGTGATGACGGCCCCGTCCGGTGACCTCGGGGCCCGGCTGGGTGTGTTCTACGCCGCCTACCTGTCCGGGTTCGTGTTTGGGCCGCCGGTGGCCGGGATGTTGACCCTGATCGGCGATGTCCGGCTGCCCTTCGTGGTGCTCGGGCTGGCCTGCGCCGGCTCTGCCCTGGGGCTGCGCGACCTGCGGATGGATGACGGCCACGACGATCCCGACCACCGTGGGGCCGACGATGACGACGACGGCGCGGCGAGCGACCGCCGGGTGCTGCGCCGGCTGATCCGGCGCCGCGCGATGGTGGCGGCGCTGTTGGTGGTCGTGTCGTTCCGCTACTCGATCGGGGTGTTCGAACCGCTGTGGGCCGTCTATCTCGACGACCTCGGCGCGTCGACGATGGTGATCACGGTCTCGCTGACGATCTTCGCGCTCCCGATGTTGGTGGTCGCCCGCCGCGCCGGGCACCTGACCGATCGGCTCGGGGCCCGCTGGACGTCGCTGCTGGCGGCGGCGGCCACCGTGCCGTTGATGGCCACCTACGGCTGGGTGGGGGTGCTGCCGCTCGTCATCGGCCTGTCGATCCCCCACGGGGTGTTCGAGGCGATCGAGTCACCTGGCACGCAGGTCGCCGTCGCCGATGCCGCACCCCGTTCCGAGGCGGCGGCGGCGCAGGGACTGGCCGAGGCGGCGGGCTCGGCGGCGGCCGCCATCGGGGCGTTCACCGCGGCCCCGCTGTACGCCAGGATCGGTGCCGGGTGGGCGTGGATGATCGCCGGATCGGTGATGGCCGCGCTGTTGACGCTCAGCTGGATGTTGGACCCACCGCGACGCCGGCCGCGCCGGCCGGTCGACCCGGTGTCGGTCGCCGTGGATGATCACCCCGCCGGGGAGGGCGTCCATCCGAACTGAGGGTCGCGGCGCTCGAGGAACGCGGCGATGCCCTCGGGCAGGTCCGATGCGTCGGCGGCGATGCGTTGCCAGCGCTGCTCGGTGCCCGCCGCGATGCCACCGGCGGCGGCCTCGTCGACCATCTCCTTGGCGGCCATCTGGGTCAGCAGCGAGCGTTTCGCCGCGAGGTGGGCGCTGAGGCCGTCGAGCCGCTCGGCGGCGACGGCGACGGGGTGGACCTCGTCGACCAGGCCGATCCGCAACGCCCGGTCGGCGTCGATCAGCTCGGCGCTGAACAGGAGGTGCTTGGTGGCCGACGGACCGATCAACTGCACGATCCGCTCGACGCTGTAACCCTGGTAGACGATCCCGAGCCGGGCCGGCGTGATCCCGAACCGCGAGGTCTCGTCGGCGATGCGCAGGTCGCAGGCACCGGCGATCTGGACACCGCCACCGACGCAGCTGCCGCGCACGAAGGCGATGGTCGGCTTTGGGAACCGGGCCAGCCCGTCATGAGCGCGGCGATTCTGCGTGCCGTAGTCCTCGGGGGCGCGGGCACCCAGACCCGAGATGTCGGCGCCGGCACAGAAGTGCTCGCCGGCGCCGGTGACGACGAGCACCCGTACGTCGGGGTCGGTGGCCAGGGCGGCGACGGCGTCACCGATCGCCCCCCACATCTCGTAGGTGACGCTGTTGCGCTTGGCCGGGCGGTTGAGCCAGATCGTCGCCACGCCGGCCTCCCGGGTCACCACGACAGCATCGGCATCCGAACTCGGCTCGCGCACGGCCGCACCCTACGCGCCGACCGCCCGAGCCCGATGTTCGGGACACCGCCGCCACCTCACCGATGGCCGCGATGTCCGCACCGCGCCACCCCACGTGGTCGAATGTTCGGCGCCATGCGACATCACGACGCCCGCCACGAGTTGATCGACCACCAGCTCGCCGCGTTCCACGCCGGGCTGAGCACCGGGACCTCGGGCAACCTCAGCATCCGCTTGGGCGACGAGGTGCTGATCACGCCGAGCGGCCTCGACCCCCGCCGCACCGGCCCCGAGGACCTGTGCCTGGTGACGATCGACGGCGCCCCCGTCGAGGGACACCGGCGCCCGTCGTCGGAGCTGCCCATGCACCTCGCCGTCTACGCCCGCGGCGACGCCAACGCCATCGTGCACACCCACTCCGAGTACGCCACCGCGGTGTCGCTCACCCACGACGAGCTTCCCGCCGTTCACTACAACATCAACGGTCTGGGCGGGCCGGTGCGGGTGGCGCCGTACGCGACCTTTGGCACCGACGAGCTCGCCGCCAACATCGCGGCCGCGCTCGTCGAGCGCAGCGGGGCGATCCTCCAGAACCACGGCGCGATCACCATCGGCGACACGGTGTCGGCGGCCTATGAGCGCTCGCTGCTGCTCGAGTGGTTGTGCGCGCTGTTCTGGCGCAGCCTGCAGATCGGCACCCCGCGGATCCTCGGCCGCGACGAGTTGCAGGCCGTGCGCGATCAGGCCGAACGTCTGGGGTACGGCCGTCACGACGACTGAGACACGAGCCCGTCGGACGGCTGCGGGCCGCCGGGCCATCCGGGGGCTCCACCTCGCCGGCGGGGGCCGGCGCCGACCACCATCGCCGGTGTGCATGACTTGAACGCAAAGGGTGCCGTCATCACCGGCGGCGCGAGTGGGATCGGCTACGCCACCGCCGAGGTGCTGGCGGCAAAGGGGGCCCGGCTGGTGCTGGCCGACATCGAACCAGGCGCGCTCGATGTCGCCGTCGAGCGGTTGCGGGCGCAGGGTGCCACCGCCCACGGGGTGGTGTGCGACGTTCGTTCGCTCGACGACGTCAACCGGCTGGCCGACGAGTCGTTTGAGGCGCTGGGCAACGTCCACGTGGTGTTCAACAACGCCGGTGTCGCCGTCGGCGGTCCGATCCTCGACATGACCCACGAAGACTGGCGCTGGACCCTCGATGTCGACCTGTGGGGTCCGATCCACGGGGTCGAGGCGTTCCTCCCCCGGCTCGTCGACCAGGGCGAGGGCGGCCACGTGTTGTTCACCGCCAGCTTCGCCGGGCTGGTCCCCAACCGCGGGCTCGGCCCGTACTGCGTTGCCAAGTACGGCGTCGTCGCCTTGGCCGAGGTGTTGCGGCGCGAGGTGGCCGAGCACGGCATCGGTGTCTCGGTGCTGTGTCCGATGCGGGTCGGCACCAACATCGGCCGGTCAGAGCGCAACCGCCAGGCCGATTACGGCAGCGCGGCGGAGGCGTCGCTGGTCGCCGATCAGGACGAGGCCAACGAGGACCTCGCCGGCCGGGTGCTCGACGTCGACGGCGTGGCGAACCTCACCGTCGACGCCATCGAGCACAACCGGTTGTACGTGCTCCCCCACGAGGAGAGCCGGGAGCCGATCCGGCGGCGGTTCGCCCGGATCGACGCCACCTTCGAGGAGCAGTAGCTCAGAGCCGCTCGATGATGACGGCGGGCGCCATACCACCGGCCGCGCACATCGTCACCAGCCCGTAGCGGCCGTCGGTGCGCTCGAGCTCGTCGAGCACGGTGCCGATCAGCATCGAGCCGGTGGCGGCGATCGGGTGGCCCAGCGCCATCGCGCCGCCGTTGACGTTGACCTTGTCGCGGTCGAGGTCGAGGTCGCGGATGAACTTCT
>JBKEAH010000309.1:0-12845 GCA_047972065.1 Desertimonas sp. | reverse complement strand
AGGATCAGGTCGCCGGGTACCAGGTCGCCATCGGTCGAGGCCCAGTGCAGCGACGTGCCGTTGGGCCCGGCGGCGACGATCGAGGTGTAGCCGACGTCGTTGCCCTCGTAGCGCGCTCGCCGCCAGAACGTGCCCTCCAGCCAGCGCTCGCCACGGCGCCCGCCCGCCGCCAGCACGGCAGGGATCTCGCGGGCGACGTCGGCGAACCCGCGAGCGGTCGCCGCGCACGCCTCGCGCAGCCGGTCGATCTCCCAGGTGTCCTTGACGGCGCGCAGATCATCGATGGCGTTGGCCAGCCCGCCGTCGTTGGCCCCGGGCAACAGCCGGTCGACCTCGGCGTCGATGCCGCGCAGGACGAGCGGTTCGTCGAGGGCGTCGAGCGCGGCGGCCAGCTCGGTGCGGGGTCGCACCGTGACCCCGACGGCGGCAGCGGTCGTGGGGCCATCGGGCACCCCACCGACCCACACCGCACCGGTGCGTCGATCGGTGACGTACTCGATCGTGCCCGGCCCGAGCCGTTGGCTGAGGTAGATCGTCGCGTCGCCGGTGCCGTCGATGACCAACACCGCCCCCTCGCCGTGGTCGGAGGTCAGATAGACGTAGGCGCTGGAGGGGCGGAACCCGTAGTGGGTGTCGTTGGCCCGCACCGGCGACTCACCGGCGGGGACGACCACCGGTCGCCGGGGGAACCGGCCCACCAGCGCAGCGCGGTGGCGGGCGGCGGCATCGGCGGCCCCAACGACGGCCGCATGCTCGACCGTCGGCTCGGGCTCCCACCCATCGGCGAGCGTGGACGACAACCACTCGCCGAGCGGCAGGTCGTGCGGTGCCCGGCGAACCCCACCGAGAGCATCACCGCCCGCCGGCGCGGTGTGGGGATGGCCGGCGTGGGTGTGGGTCGAGTGGTCGGAACCGTGCTCCGTCGACATGTGTCCAGCATGCCATCGACTCGCGTTCCGCCGTCGCCGGCACCGTCGACGGCATGTCGGTCCGTGGCCGCCGGTCGGCGTACGTGGGGTCCGCTCGGGCCGGGTGTGTGAGACTCACGCCCCGTGAGCGACGTGGATGCGACGACCGAGACCGACGTGAGCTGGCTGTCGCCCGACACGCTGGAGATGGTCCGCGCCAACGTGCCACTGGTCTACGTCGACGCCGTGCCGGTGCGCGTCGACGGTCGCGGGCGGGTGACCGAGATCGGCATGCTGCTGCGGGTGGCCGCCGACGGCTCGATCAGTCGGATGGTCGTCAGCGGTCGAGTGCTGTTCGGCGAGCGAATCCGCGATGCGCTGTTGCGTCACCTCGAGAAGGACCTCGGGCCGATGGCGTTGCCCCAGTTGCCGCCGTCGCCGACCCCGTTCACGGTCGTCGAGTACTTCCCCGACCCCGACCGGTCGGGCTTCCACGATCCCCGTCACCACGCCGTCAGCCTGGCTTTCGTCGTGCCCGTCGACGGCGACTGCCAGCCGACCCAGGAAGCGCTCGATCTGGCCTGGTTCAGCCCCGCCGAGGCGGTCAGCTCGTCGGTGCGCGGGCAGATGACGGGCGGCCACGACCGGCTGATCCGTCTGGCGTTGGCCCACGTCGGCGAGCTCCCGTAGGTCCCCTCGGGGCCGCCGTCGGCGGGCCGGGGCGGACCATCCCCCGGTGATGGCTGGCACAGCCGTACGCTGACGTTCCGATGTCGGCAGGGGAGCGTCTCGATCACATCGCCGCGGCGATGCGCTCTGCACTCTGCGACCAGACGATGGTGCGCTTCGATGCCACGCATCTCGTCGGGGTCGTCCCACAGGCGGGCCGCGTGATCGAGGACGTCGAGGTCGAGGGGCGGCACCTGCGGTTGCTCTGGGACGACGGCATCGTGCTGCACACCAGCCTGCGACGCCATGGCTGGTGGGAGCTGTGCCACGAGGGGCAGTTCTGGCGCGGTCGGCACGACGACGTCAGGGTGCTCATCGAGGTGCCCGGCTGGGTGGCCGTCTGCTTCAGCGCCCCGTTGGTCGAGACGTATCGAGCCCCGAACCCGCGACGTCATCCCGGGCTCGGCGGCATCGGCCCCGATTTCGCCCGTCCCGATGCCGATCTTGCCCGGTGCGCGAATGCGCTGTTGGAGACCGACGAGCCGGATCGCCGTTTGCATGACGTGTTGGTCGATGATCGCTACTTCTACGGCGTCGGCAACGTGGCTCGCAGCGAGGCGTTGTGGGCCTGTGCGCTCAGTCCGTTCGCCCACCTCGGTGATGTCGGCGAGCGCGACGTCGTGCGACTGGTGACCACGGCCTCGCGGCTGGTCCGGCATCGGTTGAGCACCCGTGAGTGCCGCCGTGCCGTGTACGGGCTGGCCGGCCGGGCCTGCCCGCGGTGTGCGGACACGGTGCAGACGATGCCCGTCGGCGAACCGGCACGGGCCCTGTACTGGTGCGACGGCTGTCAGACGCGCCTCGACCCGCGCGACGACGAGACGCCCGACGGCATCGACCGCCACCCGGCGGCGGCGCGCTACTTCGACGAGTTGGCCCGGCGCCGCGTCGGCTGAGCGGGCTCGGCGGCGCGGATCGCCCCCGGGCCGAACGTCGTCTGGCATCGCCGACACCAGAAGGCCTGTTCGAGTTCGGTGCCGCACGGGGCGTGCACCAGCACGGCGGTCGGGTCGCCGTCACCCAGCCAACGATCGCCCCAACGCAGGAGGGCGACGAGCATCGGCGACAGTTCGAGGCCCATCGGGCTGAGGGCATACTCGAAGCGGGGCGGATGGTGCTGGTACTCCTCGCGCACCAGCACGCCGGATGCGACGAGCTTCTTCAGGCGATCCGACAGCACGGCCCGCGAGACGCCGAGGTCCTCGCGGAGCTCGTCGAAGCGCCGCACGCCGCGGAACACGTCGCGGATGACGAGCATCGACCAGCGGTCACCGATCAGCCGGGCGACCGTCTCGATGGTCGAGGTGCTCATGCCGTGATGCTACGGAACGCTCTCGATCTTGAATTCAGACTAAGTTCGAAATACAGACGGAGTGCGGCTAGCTTGAGCCGATGTCCCCCGTCGAGCGCGGTGCCCATCCCACGAACGACGAGCTGCTGGCACTGCCGCTTGCCGATCTGCTCGCCGCGGCGAGACATCGGCGCGACGGCATCACCGGGACCCGCATCACCTATTCGCCCAAGGTGTTCATCCCGCTGACGCGGCTGTGCCGGGACTCGTGCACCTACTGCACGTTCGCTACCGCACCGGCCCGGGTGCCGAGCCCGTTCCTCACCCCCGACGAGGTCCGCAGCATCGCCCGCCACGGGGCCGAGGCCGGCTGCCATGAGGCGCTGTTCACCCTCGGGGAGCGACCCGAGCTGCGCTACCCGGTGGCCGCCCGCTGGTTGGACCGACATGGTCATTCCTCCACGGTCGACTACGTCGCGGCGATGGCGCGCCTGGTGGTGGAGGAGACCGGGCTGTTGCCACACGCCAACGCCGGGGCGCTCGACGGGCGCGAGCTGGCCGCGCTGCGGCCGTGGACCGCCAGCCAGGGCATGATGATCGAGACCCTCAACCCCGACCTCGATTGCCACCGCCAGGCCCCCGACAAGACGCCGCGACGTCGGCTCGCCACCCTGGAAGCCGCCGGGGAGCTGACGATCCCGTTCACCACGGGCATCCTCGTCGGCATCGGAGAGTCCCGCGAGGACCGGCTGGACGCGCTGCGAGCGATCGCCGCCAGCCATCGCCGCCACGGCCATGTCCAGGAGGTGATCGTTCAGAACTTCCTCCCCAAGCCGGCGACCAGGATGCGCGCTCAACCCGCATGCCCGACCGACGAGTACCTGTGGTCGATCGCCGCGGCTCGGTTGATCTTGCCGGCCGATGTCCATCTCCAGGCCCCGCCGAACCTCAGCGACGACTTTGGCGCCCTGCTCGACGCCGGAATCGACGACTGGGGAGGGGTGTCGCCGGTGACCGCCGATCACGTCAACCCCGAACGTCCTTGGCCCGATCTCGACCGGTTGCGCGAGGTCACCGAAGCGCGAGGGCACGTGCTGGCGCCGCGGCTGACTGCCTACCCCGAGTTCGTCGCCGACGCGTCGCGGTGGATCGACCCGGCGATGCGCTTCCCGGTGCTCGACCGCGCCGACGCCGAAGGGCTCGGGCGCGACGACCCGGGCGCTCAGTTCCCCGAGCGGGTCAGCGGCACTCGCGACACCGGTGACGGTGCCGAGGTGATCCTGGTCGGGGACCGCTCGAGCGCCTGGTACTCAGGTGCGCCCGCGACGCCGCCACCGCTCGTCGAGGTTCTCTGTGAAGATCCACGCCATCGATGGCTCGAATCCGGTGTCAGAACCGGTGGGGGGGCGATTGGCGAGGTGTTGGCGGGGGTTCTCGACGGCGGGGAGGTCGGTGAGGACGAGCTGGTCACCCTCTTCGGGGCGCGGGGGCCCGCCGTCGCCGCCGTCGCCGCCGTCGCCGACCGGCTGCGCCGTGACGCGGTCGGCGATGAGGTGACCTGGGTGCACAACCGCAACATCAACTACACCAACGTGTGCACCTTCAAGTGTCGGTTCTGCGGGTTCTCCAAGGGGCCGCTGTCGCTCAACCTCCGGGGAGCGCCGTACCTGCTGACGCTCGACCAGATCGCCCAACGGGTCGCCGAGGCGTGGGACCGCGGGGCCACCGAGGTCACCCTGCAGGGCGGCATCCATCCCGACTTCGACGGCGACTACTACGTCGAGGTCACCCGCGCCGTCAAGGAGGCCGCGCCGGGCATCCACGTCCACGGCTTCACCGCACTGGAGGTGACCGAGGGGGCCAAGCGTCTCGGTGAACCGTTGGGCGCGTACCTCGGCCGGCTCCGTGCCGCCGGTCTCGGAAGCCTGCCCGGCACCGCCGCCGAGATCCTCGATGACGAGATGCGGGCGCTGTTGTGTCCGGACAAGATCGACACCGACGAGTGGCTGGACGCTCACGAAACCGCCCATCGCGTGGGTCTGCGCTCCAACGTCACGATCATGTTCGGTGCCGTCGAGTCGCCCCGGCACTGGGCCCGGCACCTCGTGCGCACCCGTGACGTCCAGCGGCGCACCGGTGGCTTCACCGAGTTCGTCCCGCTGCCGTTCGTCCACATGGCGGCCCCGATCTACCTCCAGCGCAAGGCCCGGCGCGGCCCGACCTTCCGTGAGACCGTGCTGATGCACGCGGTGGCCCGCATCGCCTACCGCGGGCTGATCGATCACGTCCAGGCGTCGTGGGTCAAGATCGGCGCCCCCGGTGTCCGCCAACTCCTTCGCGCCGGCGTCGACGATCTCGGCGGCACGCTGATGGACGAGAACATCTCGCGCGCCGCCGGGGCCCGTCACGGCCAGGGGATGGAGCCGAGCGACTTCGCCGCGGTGGTCGAAGGACTCGGCCGCCGCCTTCGCCAACGCACCACCCTGTACACCGAACCCGCGTCACGACCCCGCTGAGGACCGCCGCTGTGACAGGGCGGAATCAGTCGGCAGCGATCGCCTCGAGCACGTCGAGGTTGCTCGCCTTGTAGCTCGGGTAGACGGCGGCGACCAGTCCGGCGATGACCGCTCCGACCAGGATGAACACGATCGTCGCCCACGAGAACGCGATCTGGTCGATCACATCGTCGGGGACGGCCAGCGACATCGCCACACCGAGGAGGGTGCCGACCACGATGCCGACGACGGCGCCGAAGGTCGACACGATCACCGCCTCCCACCGCACGGTGCGGCGGGTCTGGCGTCTGGTCATGCCGACGGCACGCATCAGGCCGATCTCCCGGGTGCGTTCGAAGACCCCGAGCGCCATCGTGATCGAGATGCCGAGCACGGCGATCACGATGGCGAGGCCGAGCAGACCCGAGATGATCGCCAATAGCTGGTTGATCTGGCCTTCCAGCTGCTGGCGGAACTCGGCGTTGGATTGCACCTCGGCCTGCGGGAACGCGGCGATGGCGGCGCCGATCGCGGCCTCGGCCTGGTCGATGTCGACGCCATCGGCCAACAGGATCGGGATGAAGAAGTCGTCGGCCACCGTGCCGCTGACCTCGGCGGCCGTCGACAGCGAGATCACCCAGTTGCCCGCCAGCGAGGCGTCGCCGTACGTCCCGACGACGGTGAGGTCTCGCTCGGTGCCGTTCTGGAACGTGGCGGCCACCGCGTCGCCCAACTCCAGGCCGAGGTCCGCAGCCACGTCGTCGAAGATCATCACGCCGTTGTCGTCGAGACCGTCGTAGCCGCCCTGGTTGACATCGAGGTTGATGAGCTCGGGCAGCGTGGCCGGGTCGGCGGCGGCGAGGAACTTCACGTCACCGTCGATCTGTGCCGACAGCCCGCGCACGGGGGTGCTGGCGGCGACCTCGGGGAGCCCGGCGATCGTCTCGGCGACGATCGGGGGCAACCCGCCGGCGCCCTGGTTGCTCGGCATCACCAGCACGTCGGCGAGCACGCCGCGCTCGAGCACGCCGACAAAGGTCGTGCGGATCGACGACGCGAAGACCGCCGCCGCGCTGACCAGCGCGACCCCGATCATCAGCGCGGCGGCCGACGACGAGGTCCGTCGTGGGGCGCGGCCGGCGTTCTGCTGGGCGAGCTTGCCGGGCGTTCCGAAGAGCTTGGCGACCGGCCATCCGATCACCCGCGTCACCGGTCGTGCCACCGTCGAGGAGAGACTGGCGACGCCGACGAAGACGAGGACCCCACCCAGACCGGCCGCCGCGATGGTGCCGACCGTGCCGCCGGGGCGGGCGAAGATGCCCAGGCCGAACAGGATCGCCCCGACGATCGTCACGACCGTGCCGCCGATCAGCCGGCGACTGTTGATGGCGTCGAAGCCCAGCTCGGGTCGCATCGCGGCGACCGGCGGGATGCGGGCGGCGCGCAACGCCGGCGCGATCACCGCCGTCATCGTGAAGCCGACGCCGACCAGCAGCGCCATCACGATGGTCCGTGGCTGGAGCCGAAGGGGAATGTCGGGAAAGCCTGCGCCGGCGGCGTTGAACAGGCCGATGAGCAGCCGAGCCACCCCCATGCCGGCCACGATGCCGATCGCCGTGGCGACCACGGACATCGCCAACGCCTCGGCGTAGATGAGCCGGCGCACCTGGCGCCCGCGGGCGCCGATCGCCCGCAGCAGCGCGAGCTCGCGCAACCGTTGGCCGATCGTGATGGCGAACACGTTGTTGATCAGGAAGATCGACACGAAGGCGGTGACGAAGGCGAACACCAGCAGCCCGGTGCCCAGCGGCCCGATGAAGGCGCCGACCGAGTCGTTGCTCTCGTCGATCAGGGTCTGGCGGTCGACGACCTCCAACCCCTCGGGGAGCGACGCGCTGATCGCGTTCGTCACCGCCGCCGGGTCGGCGCCCTCGGCGAACGCCACGTCGACGGTGTCGTAGGTGCCGGTGGCACCGAGGACGTCCTGGGCCGTCGCCAGATCCCAGGCGGCCAGCGTCGCACCGTAGAAGCCAGGACTGTCGCCGACGCCGACGAACCCGACGATGGTGAACCGATGCGAGCCCGTGTCGGTCTGCACCGTCACGTCGTCGCCGAGCGACAGGTCGTTGCCGTCGGCGGTGGACTGGTCGACCACCACCTCGTCGGCCCCGCTGGGCAGTCGTCCGTCCTTCACCACGATGCCCGACAGCGTGGGCTCCTCGAGCGACACGCCGTAGCTCGGGGCCCCGGGCGTGCCGACGATGTCGCCGTCGTCGTCGATCAGCAGCGCCGTTCGCATGACGGCTGGTTCGACCGTCGTGATCCCCTCCACCGCCGCGATGGTGTCGGCGACGCTGGCATCGAAGGGGTCGCGCTCGACGTCGCCGTCCTGACCGGTCTGGTCGAATGCGACCGACGACCGGATCTCGGCGTCGATGTTCTCGCTGATGTCCTCGAACAAGGTGTTGAACCCGCTGCGCAGCGAGTCGGCGAGGACGAAGGAGCCGACGACGAAGGCGACCCCGGCCGTGATCGCCAGGGCGATGGCGATCAGGCGACCGAGCCGGGCGCGGATGCTGCGTCGGGCGATGAGGGCGCTGGCGTTGCTCACGATCAGTCCCCGAACTGCTTCATGCGGTCGAGCACCCCGTCGGCGGTGGGGTTGGTCATCTCGCCCACGACCTGCCCGTCGCCCAGGAACACCACGCGGTCGGCGTAGCCGGCGGCGACGGGGTCGTGGGTGACCATCACGATCGTCTGTCCGAACTGGTCGACGGCGTGGCGCATGAAGGTCAGGATCTCGGTGCCGGTGCGCGAGTCGAGGTTGCCCGTGGGCTCGTCGGCGAAGATGATCTGGGGCCGCGACGCCAGGGCGCGGGCGACGGCGACGCGCTGTTGCTGGCCGCCGGAGAGCTCGCTGGGGCGGTGCTTCAGGCGGTCCTGCAACCCGACGGCCGCGATGACCTGGTCGATCCACGCCTGGTCGCCCGTGCTGCCGCCGAGCATCAGTGGCAACAGGATGTTCTCCTCGGCGGTCAACGTCGGGATCAGGTTGAAGGCCTGGAAGACGAAGCCGATCCGGGTGCGACGCAGCTCGGTGAGCTCCTTGTCGCCAAGCTGGGCGAGATAGGTGTCCCCGACGTAGATCGCCCCACTTGTCAGGCTGTCCAGACCGGCAAGGCAGTGCATCAGGGTGCTCTTGCCGGAACCCGACGGGCCCATGATGGCGGTGAACTTGGCGCCCTCGAAGCTGATCGTGACGCCATTCAACGCGTGGACCTCGGCCGATCCGAGGCCGTAGGTCTTGACGGCGTCGATCGCGCCGGCGGCCGCACGGGGCGTTGGCGCGGTCGAGATGACGGTGGCCGGTTCGCTCATGGCATCGTTGTAGCGCGCCCCCGGGCCGACCGCATCCGACCTTTGGCGGGTCACCCCCCGTCCGGAGGATGACCCTTGCCTCGTATCCTCGGTTCGTGCCTGGGGTCGCGTGTCCGTCGTGTGCGTACGCACTACCGGTGGGCGCTCGATACTGCCCCCGCTGCGGGGTGGTGGTCGAGCATCGTTCGGCCGAGGAGCGCCGCGTCGTGACGGTTCTGTTCGCCGATCTGGTCGGTTCGACCGCACTGGCCGAAGCCATGGACCCCGAACAGGTGAAGCGGCTGATCGAACGCTGCTTCGAGGGGCTCGTGGACGACATCGAGAGCTTCGGCGGGCGGGTCGACAAGTTGCTCGGTGATGCCATCGTCGCGCTGTTCGGCGCACCGGTGGCCCACGAGGACGACGCCGAACGAGCGGTCCGGGCGGCGCTGCGGATGCACGAGACCCTGACCGCGTCGGCCGCCGATCCCCACGATGGCCTGCCTCCGCTCCAGATGCGGATCGGGATCAACACCGGCGAGGTGCTGGTCGGGACGTTGGTCGGCACGGATTACACGGCGATGGGCGACGTTGTCAACACCGCGTCGCGTCTGCAGTCCCTGGCCCCGCCGGGTCGTGTGCTCGTCGGCCGGGCGACCGCGGCCTTGCTGTCACCGGCCGTGTCGTTGGAGGCCTTCGGCGAGACCGTGATCCGTGGCCGGCGCGAAGCCGAGCAGCCATGGCTGGTGGCCGGCGCCACCTCGGCCGGTCAGCGCCCGCTGCGCTCGGACGTCTCCTTCGTCGGTCGCCGGCCGGAGCGGGCGGTACTCGAGGCCGCCGTCGGTCTCGTCCGGGCGGGCCGAAGCGGGTTGGTGACCATCGTCGGCGAGGCCGGATCGGGCAAGACGCGCCTCGTCACCGACCTGTTGACGTGTCTCGGCGACGAACCGGTGGTGTTGCACATGTCGGGGGCGCCGTACGGGGACCGCAACGCGTGGGCGGCGCTCGCGTCCACGTGGTCACCGTTGTTCGGCCTGGTTGCCGATGCCGATCTCGACGCCATCGGCGACGCCGTCGATCGGCGCGCCACCGAGCTGTGGGGTCTGGCGCCCGGTGCCCCCGAACTGGCCCCCTACGTCGCCGCGATCGCTCACACCCTCGGCCTGCCCAGCGAACTCGACCAACACGATCCGGCCGGTGCGGCCGACCGGTTGGCCGAGATCATGGCCGAGATGGTCCGTCGGCACGCACAGCGCCGCTTCACGGTGCTGTTCCTGGACAACGTGCAATGGGTGTCACCCCCGGTGTTGCGGCTGCTGGGCATCGTCGTCCGCTCGCTGCGCGACACCCCGGTGCTGGTGCTGTCGGCCGAGCGTCCCGACAGCGCGCCGGCCTGGCCTCCCCCCGGGTTCGAGCGTCTGATGGTGACCCGATTGCCGTTGACCGAGCTGTCGAGATCGGAGAGCCGAGCGGTCGTACGGCAGGTGCTCGACCTCGACGCCGTCGGTGACGAGGCCGGCCATCGAATCATCGACGAGCTGGTCGATCGGGGCGGGGGGAATCCGCTGTTCCTGATCGAGTTGGCGCAACTGGCCGCCTGCGGACGGGCCGGCGCCGAGCTCCCCGGCACCCTTCGCGCCCTGATCGCTTCGCGGCTCGACCAGCTACCGGCCGCGCAACGCGAGATCGTGGACAACGCGGCGATGCTTGGCACCGGCGACACGATCTCCCCGCTGCAAGAGTTCGCCGCCCATCTCGGGCAGTCGTTCGACGCCGCCGCCCTCGCCGCCCTTGCCGCCGACGGCATCCTCGACGTTCGCGACGGCTGGTGGCGATTCCGCAGCGAGGTGGTGCGTGAGGTCGCCTACCAAACGATGACCAAGCAGACGCGAGCGGCGCGTCACGCCGGTGTCGCCACGGCCCTGCGCGCCCACGAGGCCACCGCCGAGCAGCTGGCCCATCACTCGGCGACGGCCGCCGAGCTGATCGCCGAGCTGGGACCGGTACGCGGGGTGGCGCCCGAGGTCCTGCACGAGGCGGTCGGCGATCTGGCCGTCGCCGCCGAGCAGGCGTTGTCGCAGGGTCGGGCGATGGCCGCCCACGGGTTTGCCACCCGGGCGCTGGTGCTCGGTCCGCCGACGCCCTCCGAGGAGCGGCAGCTGCTCACGACCCGGGCCTCGAGCGAGCTGGAACAGCGGCGGTTCCCGGAGGCCCAACGCGATGCCCGCCGGGTGATCGAGCTGGCGATGACCACCGGTGACCGTCACGCCGAAGCCGAGGGTCGCCGCCGGCTCGGCACTGCGGCTCACCACCTCGGTGACCTGGCGACGGCACGCATCGAGCTCGATGCCGCGGTGGCGACGTTCCGTGATCTCGCCGATCCTGCGACGCTCGCCGACGCGCTTCGGGCACGCGGCTTCGCCGAGGTGTTCGGGGGCTCACTCGAGACCGGACGGCAGATTCTGCTGGAGGCCCTCGCCCTGTATCGGCAGCTGGGCGACGAGCGCGGTCACGCCTGGACCCATCACAACCTGGCGTGGGTGGCGTTCCAGTCCGGTGACACCGTCGAGGCCAAGGAGCGCCTGGCCGAGGCCTCGGCGCGGTTCGAGACGCTCAGCGACCGCGCCGGTGTCAACTGGGCCAACGGCCTCGGCGCCTACGTGTTGTACTTCCAGCGCCGGTTCGAGGAGTCCGAGGCGCTCGCCCGCAAGGTGACCATCGAGGCACGGCGCTGGGGCGACGATTGGGCGACGTTGATGATGCACACCCTCGTGGCCAACCTGCGTCTGTGGTCCGGGCGGCTCGAGGAGGCCGAGGCCGAGGCCGCCCGTGCGCTGGCCGGGTTCCGCGCCGCCGGCGACCGCTACGGAATCATGCAGGCGCTGGCCCCGCTGACTCGCGCCCAGGCCGCGCTGGGTCGCCTGCGCGAGGCCGAGCGCGGGAGCGAGGAACTGGTGGGCCTGGGCCATTCGTTCGGCGAGTTGGGCCTGGCCCTGCAGGGCGCGGCCGGGGTGGCCGTCCACCTCGGCCGTGCCGAGGCCGCCTGCGAGCTGGCCGATCAGGTCCTCGACCGGCTGCCCCACACCGGGTCGCTCCCGTCGGAGGGGACGGTGCTGAAGGCCCTGTCGCTGGCCCAGCTGGGTCGTCTCGACGAGGCCCTGATGCTCGTCGAGCCGCTGGACGTGGGTGACTTCCCGTTTGGTCGGGCGGCGCGAGCGCTGGTCCGGGCGTTGGTCGGTGACCGCCGCGGGGCCCGCTCGGATGCCCGGATGCTCGAGGGCATGCCGGCGCCGTCGTACTTCGATCGGGCGCTCACCCGGTTGGCGTTGGTGCTCATCGCGGCGCCGGGGTCGGCCGACCGGGCGGCGGCGGTCGCATCGTTCCGCCAGTTGGTGTCGAGCGTCGGGGACGCTCCGTTGCTCGCCGTCGCCGACGCGCTGGACGGGCGGGCCTCGCTGGCGCCGGCGGGCTGGTCCCGGCTGGTCGATCCGGCTGGGGTCGTCGCCGATTGAACACTCGCCGCCCGCGTCTGGGCTATCAACCGGCGCTCGACGGGGTGCGCGGCCTCGCCGTCGCCGCCGTGCTGTGCTTCCACGCCGGGAACGGCTGGTTGACCGGCGGGTACGTCGGCGTGTCGGTTTTCTTCACCCTGTCGGGCTTCCTCATCACGACGCTGGCGGTGCGTGAGCACGAGCGGACCCGGGTGTTCGACCTCGGCGCCTTCTACGGTCGCCGCCTCCGGCGGCTGATGCCGGCGAGCCTGTTGTGCGTCGGTGGTGTGGTGGTGGCGGGGGCGGCCGGGGCGTTCCCGGGAGCCGAGCATCTGCGCCGTGACGTGATCGCGGCGTTGGCCCAGGTCTACAACTGGGTGGCGCTCGCCGATGGTGTCACCTATGGCGACGTGATCGTCGGCGGGGCCCGCTTCGCTCCCCTCGACCACTACTGGTCACTTGCCATCGAGGAGCAGTTCTACTGGTGCTGGCCGGTGGTCATGGTGCTGGTCCTCGATCTCCGGCGGCGGGCCCGGATCCACGTCGTGGCCGGGATGACGGCGCTGGCGGCGGT
>JBKEAH010000123.1:0-2198 GCA_047972065.1 Desertimonas sp. | reverse complement strand
CGAGTTGCACGGCGGCGACGCCGATGTTGCCGCCGCCGGCGTTCAGCCCGAGCGCCCACCCCTTCAGCCGCTGCGGGTAGAAGGTGTCGATGTTGGCCATCGACGACGAGAAGTTGCCACCACCGACACCGGCCAGCATCGCCACCGTCAGCAGCGTCCCGAACGACACACCGGGCTCGAGCACGATCGCCGTGGCGATCATCGGGACGAGCAACAGCGCCGAGCTGATGATCGTCCAGTTGCGCCCACCGAAACGGGCGACGGCGAACGTGTAGGGCACCCGGAGCACCGCGCCGGCCGCCGTCGGGAGCGTCGTCAGGAGGAACTTCTGGGCCGGGTCGAAGCCGTACTCGGAGCCGAGGAACAGCACGAGAACCGACCACATGCTCCAGATGCAGAATCCGACGTGTTCGGAGAGGATCGAGAAGATCAGGTTGCGTCGAGCCACGCGCCGGCCGGTCCGTTCCCAGAACTCGGGGTCCTCGGGCCGCCAGTCGTCGATCCAGTGCGCCCGGTGCGGCGTGCCCGCGACGACGGGCGGGGCGTGGGACGGATCGGCGAGGGCGGTGAGGGGTGGGGCCACGACGTCTCCTTCGGTGGTCAGCGAACCGGCCGACGTGTGCCCGACCGGTGCCCGGCATCGTGGCGGACCGACGTGTCGGCGGGGTTTCTCCGATCGGGCGTTTGGCTCACCGCCGCGCCGGGGCCGGCGTGAGGTGACGGCAACGATGGCCACGGTTCGCGAGATGTCCGGCGCCTCAGGAGCCGAGACCGGCGACGACCGGGCGCGCCCGGAGCTCGCAGGCATAGCCGCGGCGGCGGACGGTCCGAATCCCGCGCCCGAGTGGCCCCAGCTTGGCGCGCAGGCGCGCCACCGCCGACTCGACGGCGTGGCCGTCCACGCCGTCCTCGCCCAGTTCCTCCTTGGCGACCACCGCCGGCGATCGATCGGCCAGGGTCCGCAGCAGGCGACGCTCACCGGTTGTCAGATCGACCTGGTTCCCGGCCGCGTCTACCAGCAACGCCCCCTGCCACGTGCAGGACACGCCCTCGAACGTCAACGTCCGCGACCGGGCGGCCAGGGTGCGGGTGAGGACGTGGACCATCGCTCCCAGCCGCGCCGTGTTCGGCTCGACGACGTGGTGCACGCCGTGGTCGCGCAACGCGCCCGCGGTGACGGGTCCGACCGCCGCGGCCAACACCGGACCGTTGAGCGCGTCGACCAATACCGCGGTGTCGTCGCTGATCGCGAAGGCGTTGCCGACGGCGTACGAACTGGTGAAGGTCAGGGCGTCGACATCCCCATGGGCGGCAGCGTCGAGGAGCCGCTGGGCGGGCCGCGCGTCGATGGGCAGGTGCCACTCGTAGATGGCCACGTCGACGACGTCGGTCGCTCCCGCCGCCGAGATGGCCCCGGCCACGATCGGCGCGCCGCCGTCGCGTTGCACCACCACCCGGCGACCGGCGACCGACCCGGCGACTTCGGCAAGCACCTCCTCGACGGTCTCGCTGGACGCGCTCCAACCGACCTCGAGCCCGACGGCGCGTGCCGCGTGGAGGGCCTTGGGGCCGCGGGCGAGGATGCGTGACATGTTGAGACGGTCACGCAGGGCGCCATCGAGACCGACGCTCTCGGCGGCCGCGAACCATGACCGGACCCCGATCCCGGTGGTCAGGATCGTCACGTCGACCGGCGCGGCGAGGACGTGATCGGTGGCTCGCAGGGTGGTATCGACGTCACCGAGCAGCGATGTCTCCATCACCGGGCCGTGGAGCACCTGGGCGCCCCGCCGGGCCAACAGCTCGGCCTGTTCCTCCCAGCGCCGATGCCCGGTGACGCCGACGGTGTAGCCGTGGAGCGGGCGCGGCGCGGTCGTCGACACCAGGACATGGTCCGGTCGCTCTGTTACCCGGAGGTTTCGGGCGCCGCCCCGTCGTGTGAACGGACCGGCCCAACCGGCTCAGCGGAAGTCACGACTGGCGTGGATCGTCGAGCCGGGCAGGGTCAGCGGGCTGAGATGTTCGGCGACGATGTTGATCACGCCCTCGCTGCGCTCGAGACGGCCACGGATCGTCATCGCCGGGGCTTCCCGGGCGACCCGTCGGAACCGGGCCCAGCAGCCCTTGGAGACCACGACGTTGATCAGCCCGGTCTCGTCTTCGAGGTTGAGGAACGTGGTGCCCTGGGCGGTCATCGG
>JBKEAH010000271.1:0-29242 GCA_047972065.1 Desertimonas sp. | reverse complement strand
TGGCTGGAGACCGGTGACGGTGGCAAGCAGGTCACCGTCCGCGACCTCCCCCAGCGCGACCACATCGACGTCCCCGTCCGCGAACAGCTCATCGTCGAGCTCTACTCCAAGTAAGGAAGCGCCCGCCCCATGCTCGTCATGCAGCGCCCCACCATCGAAGCCCTCGGCGAGGAGACGGACAACCGCCAGCAGTTCGCCGTCGGCCCCCTCGAGCCAGGCTTCGGCCACACCATCGGCAACTCGCTGCGGCGCACGCTGCTGTCGTCGATCCCCGGTGCGGCCATCACCCAGGTGCGCTTCGACGACGCCCTCCACGAGTTCGACACCATTCAGGGCATCGCCGAGGACGTCACCGACATCATCCTCAACCTCAAGGACGTCGTGGTCACCTCGGAGTCGTCGAGCGCGGTCACCTGCCGTCTTGACGTCCGTGGCGCCGCCACCGTGACCGCCGGCGACATCGAGTGCCCGGCCGACGTCGAGATCCTCAACAAGGATCTCGTCATCGCCACGCTCAACACCAAGGGCCGTCTGGCGATCGACCTCACCGTCGAGCAGGGTCGCGGCTACAGCTCGAGCGATCGCGATGCCGAGAGCCGCACCATCGGGGTCATCCCGGTCGATGCGATCTTCTCGCCGGTCCGCCGGGTCGCCTTCGATGTCGAGCCGACGCGCGTCGAGCAGTCGACCAACTACGACCGCCTGGTGATCGACATCACCACCGACGGTTCGATCAACCCGGCCGAGGCGCTGGCCTCCGCCGGGGCGACGCTGCGGTCGTTGGCCGAGCTGGTCGCCACGATGAGCGACGAACCTCAGGGTCTCGAGCTCGGCGAGGTCGTCGACGCCGCCACCAGCTCACCCGATCTCGACCTGCCGATCGAGGATCTCGATCTGTCGGAGCGGCCGAGCAACTGCCTCAAGCGGGCGCAGATCAACACGGTCGGCGAGCTGCTGACCAAGACCGAAGACGACCTGCTCAACATCACCAACTTCGGCCAGAAGAGCCTGGACGAGGTCAAGCAGAAGCTGGACGAGCGGGGCCTCACCCTGCGCGGGTGACGTCGCGACGTCAACGAAGGAAGACTGATCCGAGATGCCTACCCCGCGTCGATCACGTGCGTTCGGCGGCAACGCCGCCCACCAGCGCCTGATGATGGCCAACCTGGCCGCTTCGCTGTTCGCCGCCGAGGCCATCGTCACCACTGAGGCCAAGGCCAAGGCGTTGCGACCGGTGGCCGAGAAGCTGATCACCAAGGCGAAGAAGGCCCAGGACGAGGGCCCGATGCGGGTGCATCGGATCCGTCAGATCCAGGGGTACCTCGGTGACCGCGAGATGACCCACCAGCTGGTCAACGACGTCGCCCCCCGCTACCTCGAGCGCAACGGCGGCTACACGCGCATCCTCAAGCTCGGCGCCCGCCAGGGTGACGCGGCCGAGATGGCGCGCATCGAACTCGTCTGATCACGCTTGGGCTCGGCCGGTCGGCAGAGCCGCCGGCACTCGCCTGCCGAGTTCGGTCGGCCCCTGCGGGCCTCCTTCACCCGCCTGGTGGGTGTGACGTGGTTCTTGGGCTCGGCCGGTCGGCAGAGCCGCCGGCACTCGCCTGCCGAGTTCAGTCGGCCCCTGCGGGGCCTTCTTCACCCCGTCTGGTCGGTGTGACGTGGTTTGGGCTCGGCCGGTCGGCAGAGCCGCCGGCACTCGCCTCGTCCGAGTTGAGTAGCGTCGGGGCGATGCCGGTGGTGTTCGTGCATGGCAACCCCGAGACACCGGTGGTATGGCATCGGCTGATCGACGAGCTGGAGGCGCGAGGGGTCACCGATGTCGTCGCAGTGTCGCCGCCCGGGTTCGGGGCGCCCACGCCGCCGGGGTGGGGCGCCACCGCGCCCGAGTACGGCGCCTGGCTGATCGACCAGCTCGGGCGGCTCGATGGTCCGATCGACCTCGTCGGTCACGACTGGGGCGCCGGTCACTGTTTCTGGGTGACCGCCCACGCACCGCAGCTGCTCCGCAGCGTCGCGACCGATGTCACCGGGCTGATCCATCCCGACTATGTCTGGCACGACGCCGCCCAGGTCTGGCGCACCGACGGCGCCGGTGAGGAGTTCATCGCCGGCTGGCTGACGACAAGTCTCGCCGATCGCGCGGCGATGTTCGGCGCGCTGGGCGTCGACGAGCACGCGGCGGTCCCGATGGCCGCCGCGCTCGACGCCGAGATGGGCCGCTGCATCCTCGCCCTGTACCGCTCGGCCGGTCCCGAGTACCGTGCCGATCTGCTGGCGGCGCTGGAGCGTGCGGCGCGGCCGCCGTGGCTGGTGATCGAGCCAGGCGCCGACCCCTACGTCGACGGCGACCTCAGCATCGAGGTCGCCGGTCGGTTCGGGGCGCCGGTCGCCGCGCTGGGTGACCATGGCCATTGGTGGATGATCGAGGCGGCGCCGATCGCCGCCGATGTGCTGGTCGAGTTCTGGTCCGGACTCGTCTGACGGTGGCGAGCGAGCTCCACGACGTCGCGGCGGCACCGGCACCGTCGATCCACGGTGCCGTGGCGTGAGCGACCGCCGGGTCCGGATGACCGTCGCCTATGACGGCGCACCGTTCCGGGGCTTCGCCCCGAACCCCGGTGTCCGCACCGTGATGGGCGACCTGACGGCGGCGATCGCCCAGATCGTGCGCCGGCCGGTCGAATTGACCGGTGCCGGTCGGACCGACGCCGGTGTCCACGGTTGGGGGCAGGTGGTCTCGGGGGACCTGCCCGCCGGGACCGATCTCGGCGGGCTGGTACGTCGGGTCAACAAGCTCTGCGCCCCGTCGATCGCGCTCCGTTCGGCGGAATGGACCGACTCCGGGTTCGACGCCCGGTTCTCGGCGTGTTGGCGGCACTACCGCTACGACGTCTGGAACGCCCCGACGCCAAACCCGTTGCTGGCCGGTCGGTCCTGGTTCGTGCCCCAGCCGCTGGCCCAGTGGGCGATGAGCGCGGCCTGTGACCCACTGATCGGCGAACACGACTTTGCCTCGTTCTGTCGGCGGCCTCGTCTCGCCGCCGGGGCGCCGGAGCCGTCGCTGGTGCGTCGTGTGCTGTCGGCCGGCTGGAGCGACGTCAACGGCGATGGCACGCTGCGACGCTTCGAGATCCGCGCCAACGCCTTCTGCCACCAGATGGTCCGTTCGATCGTCGGGACGCTCGTCGACGTCGGGCTCGGCAAGCGGTCGCCGGGCGACATGCGGGCGATCCTGCTGGCCGCCGATCGCTCGGTGGCCGGTCAGGTGGCGCCGCCGACCGGGCTGGTGCTGTGGGAGGTCGGCTACCCCGCGAGTCGGACAGTACCGTGAGCGCATGACCGAGTACCGCCCGCCGTTGACGGACATGAAGTTCGTACTGGAGCACGTGGTGGACACGGGAGGCCTGGCCGCGCTCGACGGATTCGAGCACGCCGACCCGGCGACCGTGATGGGGCTGCTCGACGAGGCCGGCCGGTTTTTCGCCGAGCAGTTCGCCCCGCTCAACCGGATCGGCGACGTGCAGCACAGCCGTCGTCGGGACGACGGGTCGGTCGTCACCCCCGACGGCTTCGTCGACGCCTACCGGCGATACGTCGACGCCGGCTGGGCGTCGGTGCCGTTCCCTGCCGAGTTCGGTGGTGGCGGGTTCCCCTGGCTGGTCGGCGTGGCGCTGCAGGAGATGATGACGGCGGCGAACATGGGGTTCTCGCTGTGCCCGCTGTTGACGCAAGGCGCGATCGACATGCTGTTGCACCACGGCGACGAGACCCAGCGCGAGATCTATCTGACCAAGATGGTGTCGGGCGAGTGGACCGGCACGATGAACCTCACCGAACCGCAAGCCGGGTCCGATGTCGGGGCGTTGACCACCAAGGCCGTCCCGGCTGACGATGGGTCGTGGCGGATCACCGGCCAGAAGATCTTCATCACCTACGGCGACCACGATCTTGCCGACAACATCATCCACCTGGTCCTCGCCCGGGTCCCCGGCGCGCCGCCGGGCACGAAGGGCATCTCGTGTTTCATCGTCCCGAAGTTCCTCGTCGACGACGATGGTTCGCTCGGTGAGCGCAACGCCGTCGAATGCGTGTCGATCGAGCAGAAGATGGGTATCAACGCCAGCCCGACGTGCGTGATGGCCTACGACGACGCCATCGGCTATCTGATCGGCGAGGCCAACCAGGGCATGCGGTACATGTTCACGATGATGAACAACGCCCGGCTCTCGGTGGGGTTGGAGGGCCTGGCGGTCGGCGATCGGGCCTACCAGCAGGCCGTCGCCTACGCCCACGAACGGGTCCAGGGCCGGGCGGTCGGGGCGTCGGTCGACTCGACGATCATCGGGCACGCCGACGTCCGCCGGACGCTGCTCACGATGCGGGCCTATATCGAAGCCCTGCGTGGTGTGGCGTACCTCAACGCCGAGTCGATCGATCTCGCCAAGCACGGCGGCGACGAGTCGCTCCGCCAGGCGCGCAGCGAGCTCGCCGACCTGCTCACCCCGATCACCAAGGGGTGGGGGACCGATGTCGGGTGCGTGTTGGCGTCGCTCGCCGTCCAGGTCCACGGCGGGATGGGTTTCATCGAGGAGACCGGTGTCGCCCAGCACTATCGCGACATCCGGATCGCGCCGATCTACGAGGGCACCAACGGCATCCAGGCGATCGACCTGGTCGGGCGCAAGCTGCCGATGCGCAACGGCGGTGTCATCACCGACTTCCTCGATGGCATCGCGGCGACCGCCGAGGAGGCGCGCGCCGCCGGTGGGGAGCTGGCGATCGTCGGTGACCGGCTGCGTGACGCGCTCGGGCCGGTGCGTGCGGCCACCACCTGGCTGCTGGCCAACGGCAAGGACGATGCCAACGACGTGCTGGCGGGGGCGACCCCCTATCTCGAGATGCTCGGGCTGCTCACCGGTGGCTGGCTGCTCACCCGGGCGGCGCTGGCCGCCGATCGTCTCGCGGCGACCGGTGGTCACGGCTACGGCGACGACTTCCTCGAACAGAAGCTGGTGACGGCGCACTTCTACGCGACCCAGCTGCTGGCCCGGGCCGGCGGATTGCTCCCGGCGGTCACCGCCGGTTCGGCCGACCTGTTCACCGCCCAGTTCTGAGACCGCTTGGTTGTCGGGCATCGCTGCGTTGGCGGGGGACGCGACCGCCCGTAGGATTTCCCGGTTCCATTGCGAGCACGACGAAGCGATCGAAGACCGAGAAGATGCCTACTTACAGCCCCAAGGCCAGCGAGATCCAGCGTGACTGGCACGTCGTCGATGCCGACGGCCTCGTGCTGGGCCGGATGGCCACCGAAGTCGCCCGCCTGCTGCGGGGTAAGCACAAGACGGTCTTCGCGCCGCACCTCGACACCGGTGACCACGTCGTCATCGTCAACGCCGCCAAGGTCGTGTTGACCTCGGGCAAGGCCGACCGTGAGCGGGTGTACCGCCACAGCGGCTACCCGGGCGGCATCAAGTCCGACACGTACGGTGAGCTGCTGGCCAAGAAGCCGGAGGACGCCGTGCGTCGCACGATCAAGGGCATGTTGCCCAAGGGCCCACTCGGCCGCCAGATGCTCTCGAAGCTGAAGGTGTACGCCGGCCCCGAGCACCCCCATGGTGCCCAGACCCCCGAACCGTTCGACCTGTCCGCGGCCAAGGCCCGCTGATCCGGAGGCAGATGTCATGGCCACCCCGCTGACCCAGACCACCGGCCGTCGCAAGGAGGCCATCGCCCGGGCCCGCCTGCGTCCCGGCTCCGGTGTGGTGACCGTCAACGGTCGCCCGTTCGACACGTACTTCACCACGCCCGCCCACCGCATGGAGGCCAGCGAACCGCTGCGGGTCGCCGAGGTCGAGGATCGCTTCGACGTCGACGCCACCATCAAGGGCGGTGGCGTCAGCGGTCAGGCCGGTGCGATGCGCATGGCGCTCGCCCGTTCGATCGCCGAGACCGAGCCCGAGACCCGGGCGATGCTGAAGAAGGCCGGCCTCCTCACCCGCGACGCGCGGAAGAAGGAGAGCAAGAAGTACGGCCTCAAGAAGGCCCGCAAGGCGCCGCAGTTCACCAAGCGCTGACGGCCGGCCCAGACCGGGGCCCGATCGGCATGAAGTTCGGCACCGACGGTGTCCGGGGGGTCGCCAACAGCGATCTGACCGCGGCGTTCGCGCTCCGCCTCGGGCGCGCTGCGGCTCGCGTGCTCGGTGGTCGGGAGGCCGTCATCGGCGGTGACACCCGCCGCTCGACCCCGATGCTCGCCGCCGCGTTCGCCGCCGGGATGGCCGCCGAAGGCGTCGACGTCCACCAACTCGGTGTCGTGCCTACCCCGGCCGTCGCCTTCGTCGCCGCCGAGCGGGGCATCGCCGGCGCGGTCGTGTCGGCGTCGCACAACCCGTTCCACGACAACGGCATCAAGCTGTTCGCCCGCGGCGGCACCAAGCTGCCCGACGAGCTCGAAGCCCGGATCGAGAGCGAGCTCGACGTGCTCCCGCCTCCGGGCGGCGAGCCGGGTGAGCTGCGCCACGGCCTCGACGCGGCGGGCTATGTGGCCCACCTGGTCGGCGCGCTGGAGGGGCGACATCTCGACGGGCTGCGGGTGGTCGTGGACGCCGCCAACGGCGCGGCGGTGCCGGTCGCCGCCGAGGTGTTCGCCAACGCCGGTGCCGACATCACCGTGATCCACGATCGGCCCGATGGCCGCAACATCAATGCCGGTTGCGGCGCAACGGCACCGGCGTCCCTGGCGGCCGCCGTCGTCGCGCGCCGCGCCGATCTCGGGTTGGCTCTCGACGGCGACGCCGACCGGCTGATCGCCGTCGACCACACCGGCGCCGTCGTCGATGGTGACCACATCATCGCCCTGTGCGCACTCGATCTGTGCGAGCGCGGTGAGCTGGTCGACGACACCGTGGTCGTGACGGTGATGACCAACCTCGGCTTTCGCCTGGCGATGGAGCGGGCCGGCATCAGCGTCGTCGAGACCGCGGTCGGTGACCGCTATGTGCTCGAAGCGCTCGACCGCGATGGCTTGGTGCTCGGCGGCGAACAGAGCGGACACGTCATCTTCCGTCGGTTGGCGACCACCGGTGACGGGCTGCTGACCGGGTTGGCGCTGTGCGATCTGGTGCGACGGGCGGGGCGCCCGTTGGCCGAGTTGGCCGAGGGCGCGATGACGAGGCTCCCTCAGGTGCTGATCAACGTGCCCGTGCGTGAACGGATGCCCGATGCGGCGCAACGATTCGCCGCCGAGGTCGCCGAGCTGGAGCCGCGGCTTGGCGCGACGGGGCGGGTGCTGTTGCGGGCCAGCGGCACCGAACCGCTGGTGCGGGTGATGGTCGAGGCCGAGAGCGACGCGGTGGCGCATGACGTCGCCGAGGACCTCGCTGCGCTCGTCCGGCGCGCCGTGGGTGCGTGAGCGACGGCGCCGGGCCGGTCGGGCCGTGGCGACCGGCGAGGTTCTGCGGGGCTCGGTAGCCTGATCGGCGATGTGCGGCATCATCGGCATCGTCAGTCGCCCGGCGACACGGAACGCCCCGACGGCGGCGGAGATCCTCGCCGGGCTCGACGAGGCGCTCGACCGAAAGGGTGACGCCGGCGGCGTCGCCGACGTCGTCGCTGCTGTCGACGTGCTGTTGCGCGGTGTCCCCGGTCTGCTGGCGTTGACCGGCGATCACTCGCTGGTCCCCGCCATCGTGGCTCGCCTCGACCAGCTCGACGCCTACGCCGCCGAGGTCGATCAGCGTCTCGCCACCACCGAGCTCGGCGGTGAGGAGCTCGAGCACGCCAGCGCCGAGTCGATCCGTCTGCGCGACGCGTTGTGGGCCATCCGTCGTGATCGGCTGCGCACCAGTGCTGCGGTCACCGAACTGGCTGGTCGCCAGGCTGGGCCGGCGGCGCTGGCCGGGTATCTATCGATCACCCAGGCGTTGTCGGCGATCGACTACATGGAGGTCCGCGGTCGCGACTCGGCGGGGATCAACGTGTTCGTCTGGGGTCACGGTCTGGCCGCCGACGACCCCCTGGTGCTCGACGCGCTGGCCAGCCGCGGTCACGACCCCCTCTATCAGAACGCGTCGGTTCGTTTCACCCACGACTGTCTCTCGTTCGTCTACAAGGCGGCCGCCGAGATCGGCGAGCTCGGCGACAACACTGCTGCGATCCGCTCCCGCATCGCCACCGACGCGCTGCTGCGACGCTCGCTGGCGGCCGACACCGCCCAGGTCAGTGTGCTCGGCCACACCCGCTGGGCCAGCGTGGGGATCATCTCCGAGCCCAACGCCCACCCGGTGACCAGCGAGCGGCTCGAGCGGACCGGCGCCGACCAGGCCACCGAGTCCTTCGTCGTCGGTGTCCTCAACGGCGACGTCGACAACCACGGTGATCTCAAGGCGAGTCATCAGCTGGACTTCCCGGCGCCGATCACCACCGACGCCAAGGTCATCCCGGCGGTCGTTGCCAGCCATCGCCACGGCTCGGTCGACCTGCTCGAGGCGTTTCGTCGCACGGTGTCGTCATTCGAGGGTTCGGTCGCCATCGGTGCGGCCAGCGCGGAGGAGCCCGGTTCGATGCTGTTGGCGTTGCACGGCAGCGGTCAGGGCGTCTACATCGGTGTGGCCGACGACCGTTTCGTCGTCGCCAGCGAGCCCTACGGTGTGGTCCAGGAGACATCGCGCTACGTGCGTCTCGACGGCGAGCACGGGGGCCAGATCGTGCGGCTCGACGCGGTGGCCGCCGGGACGCTCGAGGGCATGTTCCGCATCGGCTACGACGGCGCCGACCAGCCGGTCACGCCGGCCGACGTCGTCACCGCCGAGGTCACGACCCGCGACATCGACCGCGGCGACGCCCCGCACTACCTCTACAAGGAGATCTCCGAGTCGCCCGACAGCTTCGCCAAGACGCTGCGCGGCCGCATCGTCCACGACGGCGATCTGCTGCGGGCCAGCCTCGGTGAGCGGTCGCTTCCACCCGCGATCATCGAGCGCCTGGCCGACGGGACGATCACCAAGGTGCGGGTGATCGGGCAGGGCACCGCCGCCGTCGCCGGTCAATCGGTGGCCGCCGTGCTCGACGGGCTCTGCGCCGGGGCGCTGACCGTCGACGCCATCACCGCCACCGAGCTGTCCGGGTTCGGGATGCGCCTCGACATGTCCGACACGTTGGCGATCGCCGTCAGCCAGAGCGGCACGACCACCGACACCAACCGCACCGTCGATCTGCTGCGATCGCGTGGGGCGGCCGTCATCGGCATCGTCAACCGGCGCGCCAGCGATCTCAGCGAGAAGGCCGATGGTGTCCTGTTCACCTCGGACGGCCGCGACGTGGAGATGAGCGTGGCGTCGACCAAGGCGTTCTACGCGCAGGTCGCCGCCGGTGCACTGTTGAGCTGTGCGATCTCGGAGGCGGCCGGAGCGGGCTCCGCCCAGCGCCGCCACGAGCTGCTTGGCGCGCTCCGGACGCTGCCGGCCGCGATGCGCGAGGTGATCGACCGCCGCCCGGCCATCGCCGATGCCGCCCGTCGCTTGGCGCCGCCGCGCCGCTACTGGGCCGTGGTGGGCAGCGGCCCCAACAAGGTGGCCGCCGAAGAGGTGCGCATCAAGCTCAGCGAGCTCTGCTACAAGTCGATCTCCTGCGATGTGATCGAGGACAAGAAGCACATCGATCTGTCCTGCGAGCCGATGATCCTGGTGTGCGCCGCCGGCCTGGCCGGCAGCACCGCCGACGACGTCAGCAAGGAGGTGGCGATCTTTCGGGCGCACAAGGCGACGCCGATCGTGATCGCCGATGACGGTGAGACGCGCTATCCGGCGGCGGCCGTGATCTCGGTGCCGTCGGTCGATCCGGCGCTCGGCTTCGTGCTGTCGGCGATGGCCGGCCATCTCTTCGGCTACGAGGCGGCACTGGCCATCGACGCCTCGGCGAGGCCGCTGCGCGAGGCCCGCGAGGTGATCGAGCAGGCTGCCGCGGCGACGGCGACGCCCGACGAGCTGCTGGCGGCGGTGCGCGATCAGATCGGCGCTCCCACCGAGTCGTTTTTCGACGGGTTGCGGGCCAACCGCTACGACGGGCACCTGGAAGCCAGCACCGCGGTGCGTCTCGTGAGCCTGCTGCGCGATGTCGCATCGGATCGTCCGGTCGAGGAGTACCAGTCTGGCTCGGGCAAGGTCGGTTCACCGAGTGCGTTGCTCGACGATCTGCTGCTGGCGCTGACCCGCGCGATCGAGGAGCTGACCCGACCGGTCGACGCCATCAAGCACCAGGCCAAGACGGTCACGGTCGGCATCTCGCGCAGCGACGAGGGGGTGATGGATCGGGCACTGGTCCAGGCTGTGCTCGGCGCCGGCGCCGGTCGCGACGTGCTCAGCTATCGCACGCTCAAGGTGTTGGCCGATCTCGACCCCGCGGTCGTCGAGGTCACCGGTTTCACCCGTTATGGCATCGACGGCGACCAGATCTCGATCGTCGACCGTGGTGGCATCTCACGCCAGATCGTCAGCCGGGTGGAGTCGAACTCGGCGTTGTCGGGCACGAAGCGCCATGTCGCCAGCGAGCGCGAGGTGCTGGTCGCCCGCGGTCGTAGCGACCGGCGGACGTTCATCCTCGTGCCGGAGGTGAAGGCCGGGCACACCACCGGGCTGACCCTGCTCCAGGTCACCTTGCACGACCGTCTGCCCGCCGACGCGATGCGTGGTGTGTTGCAGGGCTACGACCATCGCTTCGACCGGCTGGTCGACTGGGTGACCGAGACCGAGGGTGACTTCGACGAGCGACTGCTCGCCGAGCTGCCCGTCGACGACCTGCTGATCGCGCCGATCTCCGAGACCGCCGACCACTGGCGCCACTGACCGGCGCCGAGCTGCCGCCACGCGAACAGACAGGTGGCTCGGAGCTCGATGCTGGCACGGGCGGGCTGGCCCAGCTCGACGGTCGCGGGTCGCGGGTCGCCGTGTGCGGCGTGAAGAAGGTGTTGCCCGCGGCGACCAGCTCGGTGTCGTAGGTGCGGAAGGCGATCGCCTCGTTGAGCAGGACGATGCGCCGTTGAAGGGTCCGGCGGATCGGCCCCGGGAGCGGGAACGACTGCGTGTGGTCGTGGTACCGCGCGGTCAGCATGACGCAGCCGGCATCGGCGAGTCCCTCGGCGATGTTCGACAGGTCGGCGCTGATCCGAGCGGCATCGAAGTCGGCGCACAGGGTGTCGTTCATTCCGACGATGACGATGGCGACGTCAGGTGCCACGGTGAGCGCCGGTGGCAGCTGTGTCGCGCGAACGCTGGCGACGGTCGCTCCCGTTCGGGCGAGGGTGACGAACCCCGACCCCGACGTACCGGCGGTGTCGGCGAGCAGGCTGGCGAACCCACGCCACGCCGGACCGGGGACCGGGTGGCCCACCCCCCCCGCCGTGGAGTCACCGAGCACGACGAGGGTGCGGACACGGGCCGGGCGTTCGACCGCCGGATCGCCCGTCCGTCGTGTCAACGTGGCCGCGCTCACGTCCACGAATCGTCGCGGCGACCCGGTCGCCGGGCGGGGATCTCCGCCCTCCGGTGGCGAGAGTTCCCGCCGGCGTCGCCGGCGCGTCACCACGAGGCAAGGCGTCGATCACGTGCTGGGCAGAGACGCATCCGGTCACCGTGATCCACCCCCGGCGCTCAGCCCTCAGGCGGCGAGCGGGAGGCCGAGTTGGGTGCCGTCGGGTCGTTGGACGTGCCAGACGCCGTGGGCGTCGCGCCAGACGGTGTAGCCGGTCGACTTGTGGCGGTTGTGCTCGCCGCAGAGCAGGCTGGCGTTGGCGAGGTTGGTCGGGCCGCCGTGTTGTCGTTCGGTGGTGTGGTCGATCTGGTTGTGTCGTCGGCGCCCGCATCCGGGCCACAGACATCGCCCGTCCCCGTGATCGATCACGGCTTGTAGCAGGGCGGCGTCGCGGGCGGCGCCGGTGAACAGGCGGCGGCGGTGTCCGACGTCGATGATCCGCCCGGCCGAGTCGATGACGATGCGTCGGACGTGCCCGACGAGCATCGCGGCGACGACGGTGGCCGGGTCGACCGGGACCCCGTTGGTGGTGAGACACATCTGTCCACGCAACGAGTCGGTGTCGAAGACAGGGGTGCGGTCCTCGATCATCGCGGTGATCTGCTCATCGATGACCCCGGCCGTGACCACATAGTTCACGGTCGGATCCACACCACCAGCCGGTGTCTGAGAGGCGGCGGCGTCGCGCAGGGCCTGCACAAAGGCATCGGCACGACGCTGGTCGGGTGTCCGCGCCAACGGACCGTCGTCACCAGTTGCTCGGGCGTGGTCCAAGTCGGTGGCGAGCTCCGCCTCGGTGTAGCGGTCCAAGATCTCGGCGACTTCGGCGAACTGGTCGGCACCGAGCCGGCCCCACAGCTCACCACCCGGTTGGTCGTCGCGTCGCCACGCCCGCACCTTCCGCCGGTGATGCGCCGTCTCGTGGTCGCGGTGAGTGCCATCGGCGTCGACGAGCGCCTCCCACTCCCGCACGAGGGCGACGAACCCATGGAGCGGCTGGGCGGCTGCTTCGTCGAGGAGTTCGTCGATGACGTCATCGACGCGTTCGCCGACGCGCTGGTTGGCCCGCACCCGTCCGAGCTCACGCACCGCCGCGACACCGACCCGCCCAGCGGCGAGTTCGGCGGTGACGGTCGGGCAGGCCTCGGCGAGCCGGGCGCTGCGCGCCCGGTGCAAGGCGTCGGCGGTGGAGGTGTTCGTCTCGGCGGCGACCCAGTTGCGGACCGACACATGTCCATCATCCAGATACGCCCCGCTGCGGTCACACGTGCCGGTGAGGTCGATGACGGCGGCTTCGACCATCCGCGAGAGTCGCTCCAACGTCTGCAACCGGTGCCGCAGGTCACGACCCGACGTGTCCGAACCCCGCTGACCGACATCGGCCAGCGCGTGGGCGACCAGCTCAACGGCTCGGTCCACCGGATCGGTGGCGTCGATGTCGTCGCCGGTCTCCATGCACACATCCTGACGAAGGGGTGTCATACCCACCCCTCGCCGGTGTCGTATACCGGCACTTCGAGGACGCGATCGACGGCCGGCGTCCGCGCGTTTCAGGACGCGCGTTTCCGGACGGGTGACGTTGCGATCGTTGCGGTGATCGGTCAGAATTTTGACCAATGAGTGAGACCGTGCCCTTCTCCGACGCGAAGAGCCACCTGTCCGAGCTCGCCGACCGCGTCGAGCGCCACCACGACCGCGTCCTCGTCACCCGCAACGGCCGCCCATCCTTCGTGCTCATCAGCCCCGACGACCTCGAATCGCTCGAGGAGACCCTCGACATCGTCCGCGACACCGAACTGATGACCTCGATCGAGCGCTCCCGCGCCGAAGCCGCCCGCGGTCAACGGACCCGGCTGCGCGACCACCTCGCCGATTGAGCGTGTACGACATCGAGCTGACACCCGAAGGGATCCGTCACCTCGACCGACTCCCCCCGAAGGTCCGTGACGCCGCGATCGCACTCATGCTCGGCGGGCTCGCCGACAACCCGCAGCGCGTGGGCAAGCCCCTCGTCGGCGAACTCCACGGTCTGTGGTCGGCCCGGCGCGGCGACTACCGGATCATCTACGAGATCGACGAGTCCACCCGCATCGTGCTCGTGCACCGCGTACAGCACCGCCGCCGCGTCTACCGACACCGCTGAACCGCACCACCCGACGGCGTCTTCGAACCGCGCTCCCCGGCAAACCGATCGGCTGTCCGCGAACGCCGGCACTCGGCCCTCGGGGACGGTGGCGCTCGTGACGGTCGGCCGGACGGTGCGCGTTGGTCAACCCGGTGTGGAAGCCACGCCCGTGGTCTGCCTGGCTTCAGGGCAAGCTCCAACCGAGCAGGACTTCGTCGGACTCTTCAGTCGGATTCGTGGCGCGATACGTCGCGAGTGCGCGGTGTTGTCGCGCTCGCTCAGCGTCCACACGCCGTAGCAACCGGCGGTTCGCGCCCGCTCGACGAGCGCTCGCACCAGGGCTGTTCCGATGCCGTGGCCCCGGTGTGACTCGTCCACGCCAAGTTCGTAGAGGAACATCTCGGTGCCCTTATCGGGGTGCGTCATCTCGATCCCCGAAACGAAGCCGGCGGCTCGTCCGTCCCGATAGGCGATGCACAGGTGGTGGTTGGGCTGCTCGAGGAAGAGCTGCGCCCAAGCTTCGTTCGCTGGCGAGTCGAACAGCGCGCTCGCGGCGATCACATCCATCACGTCGGCGAGGCCGAGCCAGCGAAGTTCCCTCCCTTCAGAATGACTGATCCAGTGCCGGTCAACCGCGTGGTTGCTCGGGCGCGTCGTCGCTGAATGGCACGATCACGTCCGGGGCACTTCGGCTAGGACCGTCCACGTTTGCCATCGAAGCGGCCCGGTGCGCGCGCCCGTGAGCAAGCCCGCCACAGCGAACCCCGTACCGCAATCCGCCCCAGTGGAGTGTTCGTCCGGGCACGGGGTGCAACGATCAGTGGCATCACGAACGGTAGAGCGAAACCAGATCTGAGGCTGGCCCGTGGGCATGGCGGGAGGCGCTCGCGCTACTTCAAGTTCGCTACGGCATCCGGTGGGGCCTACATCACCCGCGAGGGCGATCGCACCGGCTTCCACATCAGTCTCCACTACGCCAATGCCTGGCACTTCAAGGTGAACGGCGTGTACCACCAGCTCGGGCTCACCGAGGAGCTCGAGAGCACCGGGGCGCGGAGGGCGCTGCGAGTGGTCATCGCGTCGACCGCATGCGATGTCCGCGATGCCGACCCACGCAACGTCCTCGTCGAACTCGAGTCCGACGAGGACGTTCTCGTCCTCGAAGTGTTCGTCACCAGCCGGCCGGGACATCTGGTCGCCGTCACCGGGAGCGGCGAAATCCGGCCACGCTGGGAGCTTCCAATACGTGATGGTCACGCGGTGCAGATCGTGGCGAACGTCGAGCGCGCGCCGGCCGACCACTTGGCTATCAGCGTGACAGCGTCACCCGATGAGCAGGAGAGCCTCAGGCGTGGCGTTGCTGACGGCACCGACCGGCACCTTCTCATCCTGCCCGCAACGAACCAGCGCCCGATCACCGTCGTTGATGCCCCGCTCCTCCCGCCACCCTGACCAGCCCCACCCGCGCCACTGCTGCCGGACGCATCAGCCACGGCAACGCCACTCGATCACGGCCCGATCCTTGTCCACCGGCCCGAGCGGACTCGACGTATCCGAGAACACCGCCGAATAGCGCTGACTCCTACCGTCCTCGAACGCCGGCAGCAGGGCAGAAGGGATCGCGACAGCTATCGGTAGTGATAGCGAGCCTGGAGAATCACGATGTCGTCGCCTTCGATCAGGTAGACGAGCCGATGCTCCTCGTCGATTCGTCGAGACCAGGCACCGGCGAGAGCGTGGCGAAGCTGTTCCGGCTTGCCGATGCCGCCGAAAGGGTCGCGGGCGATGTCATCGAGGAGACGGTTGATGCGCTTGAGCGTGGCCCGATCGGTGCTCTGCCAGTGTCGGTAGTCCTCCCATCCGTGGGTGGTGAAGACAAACCTCATCGGTCGAGTTCGTGCTCCTCGGCGGTGCCGGCGCGTGCTTGATCGAGGCTTTCGAGTAGACGGCGGACGTTGGCCGGGGATCGCAGGAGGTACGCGGTCTCCTCCAGCGCGCGGTAGTCGTCGACGGACAGCAGCACGGCGTCGCCGCGCTTCGAGGTGATCTCGATCGGGGTGCGGTCCTCGTTGACTTGTTGGATCAGCGGGAACAGCCTCTTGCGGGCTTCGCTTGCGGTGATCGCCATGGCACCTTTCCCTGAAAGTTGTACCGGATAGCGTACCACTTGCGATCGCCGGAGATGCGGGACGGTGCGTGCCGTGGGCGCATGACGTCGGCCGACCGCGTGCGTCGTCGGTGCGCGGACCTGCCGGGGGCAACGGTCGACAAACTGTCTGGCGACGAGGTCGACGAGCTGAACGATGAGTCGTACCGACTCGTCGTTGCGGGCCTTCCCGCGCACAAGCGGCGTGATCGCGCCTGACCCCGTCAGGGTGCGCCGACGTCGATGAGGTCGAGGACCTCATCGGTGGTCCGCACATCGCCGAAGCTCGCCTCACGCGCGGTCGACTCGCAGCAGACGTTGGCGACCGTGCCGGTGACGAGCACGGTGTCGATGTCGCGCGCCTGCAACTGGTCATCGAGATCGCAGTGCCCGGGGACGAAGGCCCCCGCCGCACGCTTCTCCACGATCAGGTCGCGGTCGGTCACTCGGAGCTCGGGTGACAGACGGTCGCGGAGTGGACCGGTGCCGGCCGCCGCCGAGTAGCTGGCCGCAACATCGGCTCCGTAGAACTCGATCATCGCCGGTGTCGGCGCCCCTGTGGCCGGCAGCACCCAGGCGACGGTGCCGCCGGCATCGCGCAGGCGCGACGCGATGGCGTCGATGTTCGGCACGATCCCGCGGGCGTAGGGGTTCTCGTCGAGGAAGAACGGGATCATGTCGACCACCACGAGTGCCGTGCGGGTCGGCGACACCGTGACGTAGGCGTGTCGCCGGCCTCGTCGAGACTCGTGTCGGCGGTACTCGCGCTCGTCGATCCGCCAGTCGTGCCGCACGTGGGAGCCCCCGGCTCAGCGCTCGGGCGGGCGGAACAGCCGCCACGAGACCAGAACCCACACGCCGATGGCGGCCAGCCAGACACTGCCCGCCTTCAGGACGTCGCCGTCCCGTGACGACGTGTAGGCCGCCTCGGACCCGGGCGCGTACATGAACCACCCGCCGTCGCCGGGCGCGGTGAGCAATCGGCTGACGGCCGCCGCGAGGACGGCCAGCGCCAGCCCGGCCGCGACACAGAGCACCACTCGACGCTGCGCGTTCATCGGGTCACGCTCTCACACGGGGCGGATCGCGCGAGTCTGTCGCCGTGACCGACACAGGTGCCGCGTCGTGGCCAGGCTGATCTACCTCCAGAACGTGGCGCTCGACGGCTACTTCGAGGACGCCGAGGGCGACTTCAACTGGACCGAGCCCGACGACGAGCTCTTCGTCTTCATCACCGATCTCGTCCGGCCGGTCGGGACCTACCTCTACGGTCGACGGCTGTACGAGACGATGGCGGTCTGGGAGACCGACCCGGCCTTCGCCGCCGAGTCCGACCTGATGGCCGACTTTGCCGACGTCTGGCAGACGGCGGACAAGGTCGTGTACTCGACGACGCTCGAGACCGCGTTCACGGCGCGGACGCGGATCGAGCGCCGCTTCGATCCGGCGGCGGTGCGTGCACTGAAGGCGGCAGCCACGGGTGACCTCGTCATCGGCGGTGCCGAGCTCGCCGCCCAGGCGTTCGGGGCCGGTCTCGTGGACGAATACCACCTACTCGTGCGACCCGTCGTCCTCGGTGCCGGTCGCGCTGCGCTCCCCCTCGCCCGCCGCGTCGATCTCGGCCTGATCGAGCAGCGCGAGGTCGGCAACGGCGTTCTGTCGTTGCGCTACGACGTGCGGACGTGACCAACGACTACGCCGCGCCGCTGGCCGCGTCGTGGAGCAGGTCGAGGTGACCGGCATGCCGCGCCGTCTCGTCGATCAGGTGCACGAGGATCCAGCGGAGGTTGACCGGGCCGCGACCGAACGAGGTGACGACGGCGATCTGATCGAGCGACGGGCAGTCGTCGACGATGGTGCGGCTGAGCTCGCAGGCACCGACGTACAGCGCGCGCAGCCCATCGGCGGTGTCGTCGGGCCGCAACCGCATCGCGTCGTCGGGATCGTCGGCACCGGGCGCGTCCCACGGCGCTGGCATCGGGTCGCCGAGGAAGCGGCCGACGAGCCATCGGGTCTCGACCCATGACAGGTGGCGCACGATCCCGGCGATCGTCAGGTCGGTGGCGGGCAGCACTCGCGTCGACGCCAGCGGCCAGTCCGTCCCGGACAGCGTCTGAGCGACGATCGCTCGGTAGTGATCGAGGCGCTGGGTCAGCGCAGCGCGCTCGTCGGCGGGTTGCAGGTCCAGGTACGGCACACGAGGGTCCGTCACGGCACCAGTGTGGCCTGAGACACTCTCCGCGTGAGCGGCGTCACGATCGACGACGCACGCGCCGTTGGCCTGGTGCTGCCCCGGGCGTACGAGGTGATCGTCCGGGACCGGGTGAAGTTCCGCGTCGGCGCCATCGTGTTCGTCGGGTTCAGCGAGGACGAGGCGGCGATGGGGTTCGGCTTCCCGCGCGAGGAGCGGGAGGACCTGGTCGCCGATCGTCCCGAGACGTTCTTCCTGCCGCCCCAGCGCGACATGCGATTCCAGTTGGTGTGCGCGCACCTGGCGCAGCTCGACGCCGTCGAGATGCGCGAGCTCGTCATCGATGCGTGGCGGATGTGCGTGCCGAAGATGCTCCACGACCTGCCCGAGCAACCACCCGAGGCGATGGCGGCGTGGGCGGCCTGGGATCGGGGCGACCTCGGCGCGGTGCGCGACCTGCTGGCACCGTCGGTCGTCTGGGAGCACCGCCGCGGACGGGCGTCGGGACGCGCCGATGTGTTGGCGTCGCTCGCCGAGCGACAGCGGGTGCGGCCGCCGCGCGACGTCGAGGTCGTCGATGGTCGCATCGTCCGCTGGGCGGAGTGAGGGCCCACTACGGTCGGCGCATGATCGGCATCGGGGTGGATGTGGTCGACGTCGAGCGGTTCCGCCGCTCGCTGGAACGCACGCCGTCGATGCGCGAGCGGCTGTTCACCCAGGTCGAGCTCGACTACGTCGCGCCCAAGGCCGACCCCGTGCCGTCGCTGGCGGCGCGATTCGCCGCACGCGAGGCGGTGATGAAGGCACTCGGACTCGGACTCGGGGCGTTCGGGTTCCACGAGGCGTGGGTCGAGGTCGAACCGTCCGGTGCTCCGAAGCTGGTGCTCGTCGGCCGAGCCCGCGAGCGCGCCGTCGACCGTGGCGTCACCCGCTGGTTGTTGTCGATCAGCCACGACGGGCCGGTCGCCGTCGCCATGGTCGCCGCCAGCTGAGACGGAACCGCCCATGTCGAGCGCGCGGTAGCGTCCGGGCACGTGATCCCGATCGTCACGCCGGAGGAGATGGCGGCGATCGACGCCGCCGCTCCCGAGCCGGTGGAGGTGCTGATCGAGCGGGCCGGGAGCGCTGTGGCGTGGGCGGCGCGCCGGATGATGGGCGGCACCTACGCGCGACGGGTGCACCTGATCGCCGGCAAGGGCAACAACGGCAACGACGGCCGCGTCGCCGCCCGGCGGCTGACGCAGTGGGGCGTACGGGTGTGGTGTCACGATGCGGCCCGGCTGCCCGCCGCGCTCGCCGGCGCCGATCTCGTCATCGATGCCGCGTATGGCACCGGCTTTCGCGGGACGTGGGATGCGCCCGACGTCGGGGTCACCCCGGTGCTGGCCGTCGACATCCCCAGCGGTGTCGACGGTCTCACCGGTGTCGTGAACGGCTCGGCGCTGGCGGCGCGACGCACCGTCACGTTCGCCGCGCTCAAGCCCGGCCTGGTGCTGGCGCCGGGCCGGTGGCTGGCGGGCGATGTCGACGTCGCCGACATCGGGCTCGACGTGGGCGCGTCCCGCACCCACCTCGTCACGGGCGAGGACGTCGCCCGTTGGTGGCCGAAACGCCCGCCGGACGCCCACACGTGGCGGGGGGCGGTCCGCATCGTGGCGGGCAGCCCGGGGATGACCGGCGCCGCCCACCTGGCCGCGACCGCCGCTCAGCGGGCCGGGGCGGGAATGGTGACGTTGTCGATTCCCGGTCATGACGGTGTCGCCGGACCGGTCGAAGCGGTGCAGCGGGCGGTGCCCCGGTCGGGCTGGGCCGAGTCGGTGCTGGCCGACATCGAACGCGATCACGCCGCCGTCGTCGGTCCCGGGCTTGGTCGCGAGGAAGCCACCGTCGCCGCCGTTCGGTCCTTCGCCGCCGAGTGCCCGCTGCCGCTCGTGCTCGACGGAGATGCCCTGTTCGCCGTGGCCTGGAGCGAGGCCGGCGGCGCCGGCTGGCTCCGTCGTCGCTCGGCCGCCACCGTGTTGACCCCGCACGACGGTGAGTTCGGCCTGCTCGCCGGCGCACGGCCCGGTGCCGATCGTCTGTTGGCGGCGCGTCGTCTGGCGGCCGACACGCGCAGCGTGGTCGTGCTCAAGGGACCGTCGACCGTCATCGCTGACCCCGCCGGGGACGTACGCGTCGTCACGGTCGGTGACGAGCGGCTGGCGACGGCGGGTACCGGTGACGTACTGGCCGGGATGATCGGCGCCGTGCTCGCCGGGGGGCAAGCGGTGTTCGACGCCGCTGCGGCGGCGGCATGGGTTCACGGGGCCAGCGCGGCGCGCGGTCCTGCCCACGGGCTGGTCGCCGGCGACGTCGTCGCCGAGCTGCCGACGCTGCTCGACGAGCTGCTCGCTCAGACGCGATCGGAGGACGCTTCGTTGCGGAGTTCGCAACCGGTCGCGCCCAGATCGGGTGGCGAGCCGGATCGCGCCCAGATCGTGGGGGAGGATCGACCATGAACGTCGTCGCGTCGCGTTGGGCGTGGGCCGAGATCGACCTCGGCGCGCTGCACCACAACGTCGAGGTGATGCGACGCGCCGTCGCGCCCGCCGGGGTGTGTGCCGTCGTCAAGGCCGACGCCTACGGCCACGGCGCCGGAACGATCGCCCGGGCCGCCCTCGACGCCGGCGCCGCCGGGCTGGCCGTCGCGCTCACCGACGAGGGTGTGGCGCTGCGCGAGGCCGGGATCGAAGGCCCGATCCTGCTGCTCAGCGAGCAACCCGCCCACGACGCCGCCCGCCTGGTGGCGATGAACCTCACCCCGACGGTGGCGACCGCCGCCGGCATCGACGCGCTGGCCGCGGTCGGCGGACGCGACATCGGGGTGCATCTCAAGATCGACACCGGCATGCACCGCGTCGGTGCTGCTCCCGCCGACGTGCCCGCCCTGGTGGAGCGGATCGCGCGGCACGCCCCCCGGCTCCGCCTGGCCGGACTCGCCACCCACCTTGCCGTCGCCGACGAACCCGACGACCCCTTCACCGTCGAACAGCTCCGCCGCTTCGATGAGGCCATCGCAGCGCTCGAATCGCGTCCCGAAGTCATCCACGTCGCCAACTCGGCCGGCGGACTCGCCCACCCCGAAGCGCGTCGCTCGTTCGTGCGGGCCGGAATCGCCCTCTACGGCATCGAACCCGGGCCCGGCGTGCGACACCTATGTGGCGACCTGCGCCCGGTGATGTCACTCAAGGCGCGACTCTCGGCCGTCCGCCGGGTCGCCGCCGGTGAGCGCGTCTCGTACGGATTGCGCCACCGCTTCGAGCGCGACGCCACCATCGCCACCGTCCCTATCGGCTACCACGACGGGGTCCGGCGGGGTCTGTGGGACGGCCAACACGTGCTGCTCCACGGTCGGCGCCGTCCGATCACGGGGGTGGTCACGATGGACCAGTTGATGATCGACACCGGCGACCTTGACGTGTCGGTCGGCGACGAGGTCGTACTGATCGGCCGCCAGGGCGATGAGGAGATCCGCGTCGAGGAGTGGGCCGCCCGTCTTGGCACCATCGGCTACGAGATCACCTGTGGGATCAGCCCTCGCGTGCCGCGGGTGCTCGTCGGTGGCGCGCGCCCGCCGCTCTAGCATCGAACCTCGGTATGACCCCGTCGCTCACGCTGCGCGCCCCCACCTTGCAGGCCACCGTCGCGCTCGCCGGCGCGCTCGCCGGTCTGTCTCGTCCGGGGGACATGATCCTGCTGGCCGGTGAGATGGGGGCGGGCAAGACGGCGTTCGCCCAGGGGTTCGGGCGCGCCCTCGGCGTGCGCGAGCCGATCACGTCGCCGACGTTCACGCTCGTCCATCGCTACGACACCGACGGTGCAGCGCTGCACCACGCCGACCTCTACCGGCTGGATCACACCGCCGAGGTCGCCGACCTCGCCCTCGCCGAGTTGGCCGAGGACGGCGGCATCGTGCTGGTCGAGTGGGGCGATGTGGTCGAGTCGAGCTTCGGTGACCATCTGCTCGTGCGTCTGGAGCCCGACGGCGACGTCGGGGCGCGGCTGATCACGATCGCTCCGCACGGGTCGACGTGGGCGAGGCGCTGGCCCGTTGTCGAGACGGCCTGCCGACGAGCGCTGGCCGCGGGGGAGGACCGATGCTGATCCTCGGGATCGAAACGGCGACCGAGCAGGTCAGCGTGGCCCTCGGCGGACACGAGGGCGTGATCGCCCGCTTCGAGGTCGCCCGCGGGCGCCGTCACGCCGAGACGCTGACCCCGGCGATCGAGTTCGTCTGCGCCCAGGCCGACATCGGCCTACCCGAGCTCGGGCTGATCGCCGTCGATGTCGGTCCCGGGCTGTTCACCGGGATGCGGGTCGGGCTGGCCGCCGCCAAGGCGCTCGCCTACGGGTTGCGGCTCAAGATGATCGGCATCTCTTCGCTCGACCTGCTGGCGTTCCCGCATCGCCGTTCGGATCGGGTGATCGTGCCGGTGATCGATGCTCGCAAGGGCGAGGTCTTCACGGCGATGTACCGACAGGTCCCCGGCGGGCTCCAGCAGGTGGCCGCTCCCGCCGTCGGATCGGTCGACGATCTCGTCGGCGACCTGCTCGCCCGCAACCAGGACGCGCTCTTGGTCGGCGACGGTGCGCACCGCTACCGCGACCAGATCCTCGACGGGTTCCACTGCGAGATCGCCGACGACAAGTACCCGTCGGCGGCACCGCTGGTGCAACTGGCCCACGCCCAGGCCCTGCGCGAGGAGTGGGTCAATCCCAACGAGGTGGCCCCGATCTACCTCCGCGCCCCGGACGCCCAGATCAACTGGGCGACGCGGGCGAGCGCGGCGAGGCCCGACGCGTGAACGTGTTGTCCCGTCTGCTCGACCGACCGGTCGAGGGCCCGTCGATCGAACGGATGCGGCATCGCCACATCGGCCAGGTCCTCGCCATCGAGCAGGTGTCGTACCCGAAGCCGTGGACGGCGAAGGTCTTCCACGACGAGCTCGACCAAGTCCGGGCCGGGCGTCGCCACTACGTCGTCGCCCGCGCCGGCCGTCGGGTCGTCGGCTACGCCGGGCTGATGTTCGTGGACACCGAAGCGCACGTGACCAACGTGGCCGTGCACCCCGACCATCGGCGCCACCGGGTCGCCACTGCCCTGCTCGTGCACCTCGCCCGCCGTGCCATCGACCGGGGGTGCGAGGCGTGGACCCTCGAGGTGCGCACGTCGAGCGTCGGCGCGCAGGCGCTCTACCGGGAGTTCGGGTTCGTGCCGGCCGGGGTGCGCAAGGCGTACTACGAGGGACGGGAGGACGCCATCGTGATGTGGTGTGAGGACATCGGCTCGGTCGAGTACTCGCAGCGGTTGGGGAGGCTGTCATGAGTGTATCGAGCGAGACGTCGTCGATCGCCCAACCCGCCACCGTCGGTCCCGACACGATGGTGCTGGGCATCGAGACCAGCTGCGACGAGACCGCGGCGGCGGTCGTCATGGGTGGCAGCGACGTCTTGTCCAGCGTCGTCAGCTCGCAGATCGAGCAGCACGCTGCCTTCGGCGGTGTCGTTCCCGAGATCGCCAGCCGCGCCCATCTCGACCTGCTCAACCCGGTGATCGCCCGCGCCATCGTCGAGGCCGGTGTCGACGAGCGTCGGATCGATGCCGTCGCCGTCACCATGGGTCCCGGTCTGATCGGTGCCTTGCTGGTCGGCGTGTCGGCCGCGAAGTCGCTGGCGCTGGCCTGGGACGTTCCCCTGGTCGGGGTCAACCACCTCGAGGCGCACCTCTACGCCGCCCTGCTCGACGACCCGACGATGGAGCTGCCCGTGATGGTGCTGCTCGTGTCGGGTGGTCACACACTGCTCGTCGAGATGCGCGAACTGGGCCGGTATCGGCTGCTTGGGCAGACGATCGACGACGCCGCCGGTGAGGCGTTTGACAAGGTCGCCCGCTTCCTCGGCCTCGGGTATCCGGGCGGTCCGGCGATCGAGCGGGTGGCGATGGACGGCGACCCCACCGCCATCGACTTCCCCCGGGCGATGCGCCACGACGGGCTCGACCTCAGCTTCTCCGGGCTCAAGACCGCCGTGGTGAACCACGTCCGCAAGCACCCCGACGTGTCGACCGCCGACGTGGCGGCGTCGTTCCAGGCGGCGGTCGTCGACGTGCTGGTGCTCAAGGCTCGCCGGGCCGCCGACAAGGTCGGCGCCGCCAGCATCGCCCTGGGCGGTGGCGTCGCCGCCAACTCGGCGCTACGCGAGGCGGTTCTTCAGGCCTGCGTCGAGGATGGTCGCAACGGGTACCTCCCGAGCCGGGCGATGTGCACCGACAACGCGGCGATGATCGCGGCTGCCGGATGGCACCGGCTCCGCCTCGACGGCCCGACCCCGTTGAACCTCGGCGCGATCCCCAACCTCCGTCTCACCGACACCTGACGATGGCACGCCACCGCGAGCCGGGTCACCGCGAGTCGGATCACCGGATGTGGCGTCACGGTGTGGCGATCCCGGTCGTCGTCACCGCGGCCGTCCTGGCCGGGTGTCAGGACGCCACCACCGTCGCCGTGCGCAACGACTGCGCGACACCGATCGAGGTCGACGCCGAGCAGGACGCGGCACGGGTGGGCGCGGAGGGCTCGTGGCGTGAGCTGGCACCGGGTGAGGCGCGGGCGGTGAGGGCGATCACCGTCGGCGCCGACGACGTGTACGTCGCCGTTCGCGGCGTCGGCGTCGAGTCCCACCCGGTCGACGAACTGCCGAGCCCGGAGGCCCTGGGCGCCGAGGTCGACGCCGACGTGATCGTGGTGATCGACGGCGACGGTTGCGGCGAGCCGGGGGACTGATCCCCCTGTCATCGGCGCGGCGACATCGCCACGATGGATGGGGTGACACGACTGGGCGCCGATGTAGAGCAACTCGACCGGCTGGCGGTCTCGCTCGACACGCAGGCCCGCCAACTCACCAGCTCGCTCGACGGTACCTCGGCGGCGATGGTCAACACCTGGTGGGTGGGCCCCGACGCCGAGCGAACGCGTCGGTGGTGGCGGGGCACGGCCTCGACCGACGTGCGCGCGCTGGCCGAGCGACTCGGCCAGTTGGCGATCTCGGTGCGCCGTCAGGCCGCCGAGCAGCGCCGTGCCAGCCACGATGCCGGCGGTGCGCTGGGCGGTCTCGATGGTGGCGGCGCGCCACGGTGGTCGCCGGTGGGTCCGTCCTCGTGGCCAACGAACCCGCTGGGCCCGCAGCCGTTCATCCCGCCGATCTGGGCGACCGCCGGCTTTCTCGAAGGCGTCGCCGACATCTTCGACGGTGAGGAGGACGACGACGAGGGACAGTCACCGGGCTTCGGCATCCCGGGACCGGTCGATGACTGGATCCGCGAGGGCGGCGAGGCGTTCGTCGACCGCGGCACGACCTGGCTGGACTACTCGCTGCGGACGGTCCAGCGCCGCGTCGAGCACCCGATCCAGACGTTGGTCGACGCGTACACCGGCACCGTGATGCTCGAGGATCTCACCGCGGCCATCCAGATCGGCATCAACGACGCCGAGATCGTCGAGACGTCCTACGGAAACGATGCGGTGTTCCTCACCAACGCCTGGACGCCGTCGGGGGCCGACGCGATCACGCTCGGCCACACCGTGTCGGTCGCGTCCGAGGCCCCGCCGAGTCAGACCCTGGTCGACCACGAGATGCAGCACGTCTACGACATCGAGGACGTCGGGGGAGTGCCGTTCTACGGCAGCTACGGCGTCGACTACGTGTGGAACCGGGTCGTCGAGGGCCAGTCCCACGACGAGGCGTACCGCAACATCGTCTGGGAACAGCGGGCATACGGTCTCGAGAGCAGCGGTGAGGAACCCCAAGGTCTGTACGACGGGATCTGGAAGAGGATGTGGACCATCGGGTGATCGGTGCCGCGATCAACCGACGCCGAGGTCATCGACGGTCCCTAGCCTGAGTGACCGTGGAACTGCGGCTCGGATCGTTCGTGCCGGCGGCACCGGTGGTGCTGGCGCCGATGGCGGGCGTCACCAACGCGCCGTTCCGCTCCCTGTGTCGCCGGTTCGCTCCCGGGCTCGTCTACGTCAACGAGATGGTGATGGCCACCGCCGTGGTCCACGGCAATGCCAAGACCGAACGGATGATCAGCTTCGACGACGACGAGCAGCCGCGCAGTCTCCAGCTCTACGGGTCCGACCCCGAGATGATGGGTCGGGCGGTCGCCCGGGTGGTCGACGGTGGCACCGTCGACCACATCGATCTCAACTTCGGGTGCCCGGCGGCCAAGGTGACCCGCAAGGGCGGGGGTGCCGCGGTGCCGGCTCGTCCCCGGCTGCTGGCCGCCATCGTGCGCGCTGCGGTGCGGGCCGCCGAACCGGCCGCCGTGCCGGTCACGGCGAAGTTCCGCATCGGGCTCACCGATGACCTGCTGACCCATCTGCGAGCCGGCGAGATCTGCGCCGAGGAGGGCGTCGCGGCGATCGCGCTCCACGCCCGCACCGTTGAGCAGCACTACGCCGGCGACGCCCGTTGGGACGCCATCGGTGAGCTCAAGGCGCACGTGTCGTCGATCCCGGTGCTTGGCAACGGTGACATCTGGGAGGCGCCCGACGCGTTGGCGATGATGCGCACCACCGGCTGTGATGGCGTCGTCATCGGTCGCGGCTGCCTCGGTCGACCCTGGCTGTTCGAGGACCTGATCGCCGTGCTCCAGGGGCGTGACGTACCGGATGCTCGCCCGCTCGGCGTGGTCGTGGACGTGATGGTCGAACACGCTCGCGCCCTCGTCGACCATCACGGTCACGAGCTGCGGGCGATGCAGGACTTCCGTAAGCACGCCTCGTGGTATCTCACCGGCTACCCGGTCGGCCCAGCGGTCCGACGCCGGGCCAGCCAGGTGTCGTCGGTCGGCGAGGTCGAGGATGTCGTCGCCGACCTCGATCGGTCGCTGCTGGTGGTGGCCGGTGGCGAGCGGATCAGGCGCGGTCACACCAACGGGCCGATCCGTGTATCGCTGCCGGCGGGCTTCCTGAGCGCCGACGCCGACGACGCCACCGTGCCCGACGATGCCGGCGTCATGGCGCTCTCGGGCGGGTGACGGGTGGTGTCGGCCGGGTTCAGGCCGGTGGTACCTCGAGCTCGCTGGGTGACGTCGGTGTGGCGCCTCGCGGTGCTCGCCGGGCGGCGGTGAAGCACCCCAGCGCGACGACCCCGCTGGCCGCGAACACCGTCGCCAGGGGGCGCAGTGTGCCGTCGAACGCTCGGTCCACCAGCGCGCCGACCAACGATCCCCCGGCGATCGTCACCGCTCCGATCAGCGCCGCGGCCGTCCCGGCGACGCGACCCATCGGCTCCATCGCGGCGGCGTTGAGGTTGGGGACCAGCAGCGAGTGGTTGGTCAGGATCAGCGCCAGCAGTGGCAGCACCAGCGCCGGCGACGGGGTGCCGTCGCCGGCGATCGCCACGAGGAACATGATGAGGGTCAGCGCGACGTAGGAGATGAGCGCCCACCGCAGCACCGTCCACATCCCGTAGCGGCCCACCAACCGGCTGTTCGAGAACGCACCGATGCCCATCCCCGTCGCCAGCCCGCCGAACACCAGGGCGAACCAGGGCTCGAGGCCCAGCACCTCGTCGACGAACAGCTCGGCCGAGGCGATGTAGGACATCAGGGCGGCCATCGCCGCGGTCATCGCCACCATCAACAGCACCGTCTGGCGGTTTCGCAGCACCGTGCGGGCGCCCTCGAGCACCGGTCCGAGGCGCAGCGACCGGCGATCCTCCACCGGCAAGGTCTCGGGGAGTCGACGCATCCACAGCGCCATCGTCAGACCGACCACGGCGCAGAAGGCGAAGACGGTCTGCCACGGCCCGATCACCAGCAACGCCGAGCCGATCGCCGGGGCGACGACGGGTACGAGCAGGAACATCGTCATCACCAGCGACATCACGCGGGCCATCTCGTCGCCCGAGAACCGATCACGCACGATGGCGACGGCGGTCACCCGTGGCGCGGCGGCGCCGATCCCCCAGGCGAAACGGGCGGCCAGCATCCAACCGAGGGATGGCGCCAGCAGGGTGGCGAGCGCACCGAGGGCGTAGACGACGAGTCCGACTCGCAGTACGGCGGTGCGGCCGAAGTGATCGGACAGGATGCCGGCAGGCACCTGCGCGACGGCGAGGCCCAGGAAGAAGGCGGTGACGAGTTGGGACACGTCGGTGGAGCCCGGTGGCAGACCCATCGCCTCGCGGATGTCGGGAAAGGCCGGCAACATGACATCCATGGCCAGGGCGGTCATCGCCATCGTCATGGCGAGCAGCACGACGAACTCACGCCGGCCGGGTCCGGCGGACACGACGGGGTAGGACGCCGGAGCGACGGAGGCGGGTGATGTGGTCGTGTGCTGCATGCTAGGGAGGCGCGTCGTCACGGTCCCGATCGAACCGTTGACCGCGACCCGCCGTGAGCGAGCGGCGGGGCCGCCGGCGTCGGGTCCCGACGGATCGCGCCACCACTAGGGTCGCCACCGTGGAGCTGGTGCTGGCGTCGGGCTCGCCGCGTCGTCGCGAGCTGCTCGCTCAGCTGGGTGTCGCCTTCCGGGTGGTCGTGCCGGTCGTCGACGAGACGCCGTCGGTGGGCGAGCCGCCCCGTGCGCTCGTCGCCCGGTTGGCCGCCGCCAAGGCGGCGGCCATCGACGCGCCGCTGGTGCTCGCCGCCGACACGGTGGTCGATGTCGACGGCGCCGTGTTCGGCAAACCCGTCGACGGGTTCGATGCCCGCCGGATGCTGACCGCCCTGGCGGGGCGGGTGCACGAGGTGCACACCGGTGTCGCGCTCCGCCGGGAGGGGGCCGAGACCGTGGTCGAGGTCGTCACGACGGCGGTGCGGTTCGCCCCGCTGACCGCCGTCCAGATCGATCGCTATGTGGCGACGGGGGAGCCCGAGGACAAGGCGGGTGCCTATGCGATGCAGGGTCGGGCTGGTGCGTTCATCATCGCCATCGCGGGCAGCCCGTCCAACGTGATCGGGCTGCCGCTGGCCACGGTGGCGCGGCTGCTCGCCGTCGTGCCCGACGGGGACCTCACCGTCGACGTCTCGGCAGGTGGTTAGCACTCTCGCTCGACGGTTGCTAACGACCGTCGCCGTCCCGTACGCTGGCACTCGCACTGGTCGAGTGCTAACCGCCTGCGCGGGGGACCCGGCCGGAGTCCGAACCCCGTGACACGCCAATGGAGGCTGCACCACATGAACCTGAAGCCGCTCGAT
>JBKEAH010000252.1:0-40605 GCA_047972065.1 Desertimonas sp. | reverse complement strand
CACGTCAGTCGGTCAGCAGCTCCTGGGTGCGACCCCACAGACGCGACATGCCGCGGATCCAGCGGTCGGGATCGGCCGCCTTGCGCTCGATGAACTCCTGCATCTCGGGGTGCGTGAGGATGAGGAATCGGCCCTCGGCGGCGGCCGCCACGATCCGTCGGCCGGCCTCGTCGGGATCGAGCACCTCCCCACCTCCGATCGCGGCGGTCGCCTTGGCCGCGTCACCACCGGCGCCGCCACGGAGCATCGCGGTGTCGACGGCGCCCGGGCAGACGCATGACACCTCGATGCCGTCGGCCTGGTGGGTGATCGCCAGCCACTCGGCCCAGCCCAGTGCGGCGTGCTTGGCGGCGGCGTAGACACCGTCGCCAAGCGAGGTGAGGATCCCGGCCATCGACGCCGTCGTGATCAGGTGCCCGGCGCCGCGCGCCTGCCACGCCGGGAACAGGGCCCGCGCCGCGTAGACATGGGACATCACGTTGATCTGCCACTGATGCTCCCAGGTCTCGATGGACGCTTCGACACCGCCGCCGTGGGCGATGCCGGCGTTGGCGAACCACAGGTCGATCGGACCCTCGGCGCGGTCCAGCTCCTCGACCAACGCTGTCGTCGCCACCTCGCTGGCCACGTCGAGCGCCCGCTGATCGACGCGGGGGTCATCGAAGTCCATCAGCCCGGTGGACAGGTCGCAGGCCACTACCCGACGAGCTCCGGCGTCGAGCAGCGCCCGTACGATCCCCCCGCCGATGCCGCCGGCCGCCCCCGTCACCACCGCCAGCTTTCCGTTCGGATCCATGTCGTGAAGGTAGGACACGACCCGGCAGCCGGCCGAGGCGACCGTCACACCGCCGCGGGACGTTCTGCCCTGTCGGCCCGACGCCGCCGCTACGTACGGTCCGGGTGGAGGTACACACATGGATTTCGAGGTCTCCGAGCAGATGGCGACCATCCTCGAGATGGTCGACGGGTTCATCGACCGGGACGTGATCCCGCTGGAGGGGCCGATGCTCCACGGCGACGACGTCGCACTCGCCGAGGGAGTGGCCCACGCCCAGGAGCGGGTCCGCCAGATGGGACTGTGGTCACCGAACCACCCGGTGGAGCTTGGCGGGCAGGGGTTCTCGATGGTCGATCACGGGTTGCTGAGCGAGGCGATGGGGCGCACACCCCTCGGGCATCTCGTGTTCAACGCCCAGGCCCCCGACGCCGGCAACATCGAGATCCTCCACCTCCACGCCACCGACGACCAGCGTGAGCGGTACCTGCGGCCGTTGGTCGAGGGCAGCATCCGGAGTTGCTTCTCGATGACCGAACCCGAGACGGCCGGCTCCAACCCGACGCTCCTGGCGACCACCGCCGTCGTCGACGGTGACGACTACGTGATCGACGGACAGAAGTGGTTCACGTCCTCGGCCGATGGGGCGGCGTTCGCCATCGTGATGGCGGTCACCAACCCCGAGGCACCACCCCATCAGCGGGCGAGCATGATCATCGTCCCAACCGACACGCCCGGCTTCGAGCTGGTGCGCAACATCAGCGTGATGGGCCATGCCGGATCGGGGCACGCCAGCCACGGCGAGGTCAGCTACCAGCACTGCCGGGTGCCCCGCGCCAACCTGCTTGGGCAGGAGGGTGCCGGGTTCGCAATCGCTCAGGAGCGGCTCGGGCCGGGCCGGATCCACCACTGCATGCGCTGGCTAGGGATCGCCAAGCGCTCGATGGAGCTGTTGTGTCGACGGGCCAACGAGCGGGTGATCGCGCTCGACGGCTCGACGCTCGCCGATCAGCAGGTGATCCAGCATTGGGTGGCCGATCTCGATGCCGAGATCGGCGCCGCCCGGCTCCTGACGCTGCACGCGGCGTGGCGGATCGACACCGACGGTGCCAAGGCGGCGCGCAACGAGATCTCGGCGATCAAGTTCCGGGTCGCCAACACGATGCTCAAGGCCGTCGACCTTGCCCTCCAGGTCCACGGCGGGCTCGGCGTCACCGACGACACCGTGCTGGCCTACTGGTACCGCCACGAGCGGGCGGCGCGCATCTACGACGGTGCCGATGAGGTGCACAAGACCACGCTCGGGCGTCGGGTCCTCGGCGCCTACCGGGTCGCGGCGTAGCCCGCGCCCGCCCCAGGCGGTGGGCGTCAGCGACGAGCGCGGCTAGAGCAGCTCGTCACGCAGCACGCGTTTGAGCGGCTTGCCCGTGGGGTTGCGCGGGATCTCGTCGACGAAGACGGCGCGCCGGGGAAGCTTGTAGCGGGCCAGCTTGCCCTGGCAGTACTCGAGCACCTCGGCCTCGGTGAGGGCATCATCGGCCCGCACGACAACCGCCAGCGGCGACTCGCCCCAACGCTCGGACGGCTCGCCGATCACGGCCACATCGGCGACGCGCTCATGCCCGACGATGACGTTCTCGATCTCGGCCGGGTACACGTTCTCCCCACCGCTGATGATCATGTCCTTGAGCCGGTCGTTGATGTAGACGAACCCGTCGGCGTCCATCACCGCGACGTCGCCGGTGTGCAGCCAACCGTCACGAATCGCCTCGGCCGTCGCCTCGGGCCGGTTCCAGTACCCGACCATGTTGTGCTCGCCGCGACAGATCAGCTCCCCCGGCTCCCCCGGCGGGACGTCGTTACCGTCCTCGTCGACGATCCTCACCTCGGTGTGAAAGAACTCCTTGCCCGTCGACCCGGCTCTGGCAATCGCCTCGTCGGGGCTGATCAAGCACGCCGGGCCACAGCTCTCGGTCAGCCCGTACACCTGGTGGATCTCGATACCCAGGCCGTCGTAGGCCTTGATCAGGTTGACCGGCACTGGCGACGCCCCGCTCATGACCCAGCGAAGCTGGTCGAACTCGATGTCGCCCGCCGCGTCGCGGGTCTGGAGCATGAACTGGAGCATCGCCGGGACCAGCAACCCGGTCGTGACCCGTTCGTCGGAGATCACCCGCCACGTCTGGGTCGGGTCGAAGCTGCGCATCACGATCTGGGTGACCCCGGCGTAGCAGGCGGCGACCGCGGGGGTGAGCGCACCGACGTGGAACAGTGGGAGCGCCACCAGATAGCGGTCGGCGAAGTGCATGTCGGCGGTGGCGTCGACGGTGAGGATCGCCCACAACGCCGTGCGGTGCGAGTGCATCACGCCTTTGGGCAGACCGGTGGTCCCCGAGGTGTACATGATGTAGAGCAGGTCGTCGACGTCGTTGGCGACGTCGATCTCGGTGGTCGGCGCGGCGCCGAGAAGGCTTGCGAAGTCGGCCGCCCAGTCCGGGGTGTCGCCCCCGACGGTGATCCACGTCGTCACCTTGGTGGCGTCGCCACGACCGTGAAGGTCCTCGACGACAGCGGCGAAGTCGGTATCGGCGATCAGCACGGTCGCCCCGGCGTCGTCGAGGATGAAGGCGAGCTCATCGGCGACCAGCCGCCAGTTGAGCGGGACGATCACGGCGCCGAGCTTGGCGATGGCGAAGAACGCTTCCTCGAACTCGATCGAGTTCATCATCAGCAGCGCCACCCGGTCGCCCCGCTTGACCCCACGCTCGGTGAGCGCGTTGGCACAGCGGTTGACCCCGGCGTTGAGCTCGGCGAAGCTCAGCCGCCGCCCCGACGCGACGTCGACCAGGGCCTCGAGATGCGGGTTGAGGGTCGCTCGCTTGGTGACGAAGTGCCCGATGTTGTTCGCCGGTGCGATCATCCCGCGAGTGTGACATCGGACACGTCGTGGGGGCTAACCGAGCGGCGAGCGAGCGGACGCGACGTCGGGCTCGGGCGTTCCATCGGGTGCCAACGCCGCCCGCAGGAAGGCCCGCAGCTCGGCGCGCAGCCGGCGCAGATCGGCGGCGGTCGGCCGCCAGCCGACACCACGCAGCGCCTCGGGCTCGGTGGCGATCCCGGTGACGGTCGCATAGGCCAGCGCGGCCACCAGGGCCGGGTCGCCCCGGCGGAGCAGCCCGGCATCCATCGCCTTGGCGAGGAAGGCGATCGCCCGCTCGATCAGCGGGTCGACATGGGACCGCAGCCGCTCGGCTCGGTCGGCGGGCAGCCGACTCAGCTCGCGCACCAGACCGAGCACGGCCGGACGGCGTACGGCCGCTCGAAACGTCGCCCGCACGACGGCGTCGACCTGGTCGAGCGGTATCGGTGGGGCGGCGCGCACGGCGGCGTCGATGACGACGGCCAGTTCGGCCGCCGCCGATTCGAGCACGGCATCGACCAACTCGTCCTTGCTCGGGAACCAGTACAGGACCGTCTGCTTGCGCACCCCGACCACGGCGGCGATGTCGTCGAGCGAGACCGCATCCACCCCGCGCCGCCCAAACCCCTCCAACGCCGCGTCCAGGATCCGCTCACGCGTCGGCACCGACCCACCCGTCACCCCAACGACGCTACGTCACCCGTACCGAACCCCGTTCCCACCCCATCGAGGGTTGATACGCGGACGAGGGTTGGCCGCACCCCCGTGGTGCCGCCAACCCTCGATGCTCCCGACGGCGCGATCGGGCAGGCTGGCGTCGTGCGCCGTTGGATCGTCGACGCCTGGAACGTGGTCGGATCGCGACCCGACGGCTGGTGGCGCGACCGCCCCGGCGCGCTCGGGCGACTCCTCGACGAGATCACCCGCTGGCGGACCGAGATCGGCGAGGCGGTGGTCGTCGTCGCCGACGGCGAACCGGCCGCGACCGGTCCGCCACCGGGGCTCTGGTACGGCGTCGATCTCCGCTACACCCACACATCGGCCCGCAACGCCGGCGACGACCAGATCATCGAACTGCTCGACGCCGATCCCGTGCTCGACCCCCGGCGCCACGAGATCGCCGTGGTGACCTCGGACCGCGACCTCGCCGATCGCGCCGGCTCGTTGGGAGCGACGGTCGAAGGGGCCCGGACGTTTCGGCGCCGGCTCGCCGACATCGGGCCCCGTCGCCGGGATCGTGCGGTGCTCGCCGCGCTCGGCACCGACGAGTCGGCGCTGCTCGGCCGAGGCGGCGAGGCACGGGTCTTCGCGCTCGACGACGACCGGGTGGTCCGCCTCCCCCACCAAGGCGCCACCGACGACGACCTCGCCGCCCGCACCGCCCTCGTCGCCGCCATCGATGAGGCGGCGAGATCACTCGACCTGCCGTTCGCTGTCCCCCGGGTGCTCGAGCAGCGCACGGTCGATGGGACGACGGTGGTGATCGAGCGACGGCTGCCCGGACGATCGGCGCTCGACGCGTTGAGCCGAGCGGACACCGATCGCGTCGCGCTGATCCGCTCGCATCTCGATGCGGCAGCGGCGATCGCAGCGATCCCGAGCCCGGAACCGTGGTTCGGCGAGCGATGGGGTTTGCCGACCGCGCGATGGTCCAGCTTCCGCGACTGGTCGGTCGATCGGCTGGCCCGCTCGTTGGCGCACACCGGCGGCCGGCTGGGCGAGCTTGACCCGGTGGCGCTGACCGACGACCTGCTGGCCACGCTCCCCGATGTCGACGGCCCACCCGTGCTCGTCCACCTCGACGCCTTCCTCGGCAACATGCTGGCCGAGGACGACCACATCAGCGCCGTGGTCGACTTCGGACCGACCACGATCGGCGGGGTGCGCGGGCTTGACCCGGTGGCCGCCATCGCCTGCCTCGCCCCCGAGATCACCCCGGGGGTCGACGCCACCGACGTCGCGGTGGCGATGGCGTGGGCCACCGACCACGACCTGCCCGACGCCGTGGCACCGGCCAGGCGATGGACGGCCGCCTTCTGGGCGTGGGCCGACGACGACGAGCGGCTGCACACCTGGTGTCGGCGCATCCTCGTGACCTGAGCCGTCACCAGACCACGGACGGCGGTGTGTCTACCAAGTGGTAGAGAGCGGGATCGGCCCGTGGTAGAACGGGGCCCCGTGATCGCCGAATCCCTCGCGGGCAAGCGCATCGCCGTCACCGGCTCGACCGGGTTCGTGGGAACCGCGCTGGTCGAACGGCTGCTGCGGTGCGTGCCCGGCTGCGAGCTGGTACTGCTGGTCCGCGACGGCAAGCGGACCCCGGCGCCACGACGGGTGCAGCGCGAACTGCTCCGCAACGACGCCTTCGACCGGCTCCGCGCCACCCATGCCGATGGCGGCGGCGCCGGTGGTGAGAGCTTCGACGAGATGACGGCCCGCCGAATCACCACGGTCAATGGCGACGTCGGCCGTGACGGCCTCGGGCTCTCGGAGGGCGACCGCGCCGTGTTCGGCTCCTGCGACGTCGTGATCCACTCGGCAGCGACCGTCTCGTTCGATTCGCCGCTGGACTCGGCCGTCGAGATCAACCTCCTCGGACCGACCCGCATCGCGCAGCTGCTCCACGACGTCGGCTCGGCCGCCCATCTCGTCGCCGTGTCGACCTGTTACGTCGCTGGCAACCGTCGAGGCACCGCCCCCGAGGAGTTGGTCAGCGCCGGGCCCTTCGACCTCGGTTTGTCGTGGGAGTCCGAGGTCGCCGCCGCCCGCCGGCTCCGGGGCGATGCCGAGGCCGCCAGCCGGGAACCGATGCAGCTGCAGCAGTTCCGGTCCGAGGCGCGCCGCGAGTTGGGCGCCGCCGGGGCTCCCGCGCTGGCTGCCAAGACCGAGCAACGCCGCGAGCGCTGGGTCAAGGATCAGCTGGTCGAGGCCGGTCGGGCGCGAGCCGCCAGCGTCGGCTGGCCCGACGCCTACGCGTATACGAAGGCGCTGGGCGAGCAGGCCCTGGCCGACACCGTGACCCGCAATGGCGGGGGCGTGCCGTTCAGCATCGTGCGTCCGTCGATCATCGAGTCGGCGTGGGCGGAGCCTCGCCCCGGTTGGATCCGCGGCTTCCGGATGGCCGAGCCGGTCATCCTCTCCTACGCCCGCGGGCTGCTCAGCGAGTTTCCCGGTGTTCCCGAGGGCATCGTCGATGTCATCCCGGTTGACCTCGTGGTCGCCGCGATCATCGCCACCGCCGCCCGTGGGGCGCGCCATGATGCGGCCCGGCAAGACGCTGGGGCGCCCAGCGCATCGCCCATCGACATCATCCAAGTGGCTTCCGGGGGGATCAACCCGCTTCGCTACCGCGTCCTCGTCGACAACATCTCGGCCTGGTTCACCGAGCACCCGGTGTACGACAGCGAGGGGCAGCCGATCGTCGTCCCCGAGTTCCGCTTCCCCGCACGGGGACGGGTGAAGGGTCAGCTCGACCGGGCCAAGAGCGTCATCACGAAGGCCGAGCGGGCGCTCCAGACCCTCCCGCTTCGCGGCCGCCAGGCCGAGCTGGCGGCCAAGCTGGAGACCAAGCGCCTCGAGGTCGAGCGGGCGTTGGAGTACGTCGAGCTGTATGGCCTCTACACCGAGTGCGAGGCCGTGTACCAGGTCGATCGGCTGCTCGAGCTGTGGGATGAGCTCCCGCCCGACGATCAGGCAGCCTTCAACCTCGATCCCCGATCGATCGACTGGATCCACTACATCACCGAGATCCACCTGCCCTCGATCATCCAGCACGCCCGGGTGAAGACGGCGCCGGGCAAGACGACGACCGACCGCGAGGGCCGCTTGCGCCGCCAGGTGCTCTCAGCGGACCGCCACGTCGTGGCGTTCGATCTCGAGAACACGTTGATTGCCAGCAACGTCGTCGAGAGCTACTCGTGGCTGGCGACCCGGCGGCTCGACACGCCCGAGCGGCTGCGCTACATCCTCAACACCGTGCGCGAGGCTCCGGGGTTGCTCAAGCTCGACCGGACCGATCGCGGCGACTTCCTCCGGCACTTCTACCGACGCTACGAGAACGCTCCCGTCGGCCAGATCGACGAGGACGCCCGCGAGCTGCTGACCCAGATCATCCTCACCAAGAGCTTCCCCGCCGGGCTCCGACGCGTGCGCGAACACCGGGCGCTCGGCCACCGCACGATCCTGATCACCGGGGCGCTCGGCTTCGCCGTCGAGGGGCTACGTCCACTGTTCGACGAGATCGTGGCCGCCGAGATGTCGATCCGACCGGATGGCACCTACTCGGGTGAGATGATCCAGGTGCCGCCGACCGGTGAGACCCGCGCGCAGGTTCTGGCCGACTACTGCGCGGCCGAGGGGCTCGCGCTGGAGGAATCGGTGGCCTATGCCGATTCGACCAGCGACCTCCCGCTGCTGGAGGCCGTCGGCTTCCCGGTGGCCGTCAACCCCGAGACCCGCCTCGCCGCCATCGCTCGAAAGCGCGGGTGGCTGGTCGAGCACTGGTCAAAGGCCCAGGGCGGTCCCCGGCCGCTGCTGCCGATCGGCCCCAAGCTCGTCGAGCGCGAACGTCGCCGGAGGTTCGCATGACGCGGATGAAGGCGTTGCAGGTGTCGCGCAACGTGCCCCGGCTGGGCCTGGCGCGCATCGCCGGGGCGTTGGCACCCGCCGCCGCGGTGCGCGTGGGACCGCTCGACCTGGTTCACATCGACCCGCCCGAACTGCCCGGCGACGGCTGGCACCGCGTACGGACCCGCCTCACCGGCATCTGTGGCTCGGACCTGGCGATGATCGAGGGCCACGCCTCGACCTACTTCGACGACTGGGTGAGCTTCCCGTTCGTCCCCGGCCACGAGGTGGTGGGCGAACTCGACGACGGCACCCGAGTGGTGCTCGAACCCGTGCTCGGTCACCAGGCCCGCGGGTTCGCGCCACCGTTCGAGGGCGCCGCACCGGGCGACGGTGACGACTACACCCACCTCGCCCGCGGGCCGCTGGAACCGGGTATCCAGACCGGATTCTGCTGCTCGACCGGTGGCGGCTGGTCGGAGGGCTTCGTCGCCCACGACAGCCAACTCCACCGTCTCGGCGACGACATCCCCGACGAGCGGGCGGTGCTGGTCGAACCGCTGGCCGGCGGCATCCACGCCGCGTTGATGGCCGCCGCCTCGGCCAGCGTTGCCGCCGCCGACCACCCCGTCGTCGCCGTGCTCGGGGCCGGCACGATGGGCCTCGCCGCCGTCGCCGGCTTGGTCCGCTACGCCCCCGATGTCCACGTCGTCGTCGGCGCCCGCTACCCCCACCAGCAACGCGAGGCCCGGCGCCTCGGCGCCCACGAGGTCGTCCCGGCCGATGAGCTGGCGCGGGCCGTGCGTCGGACGGTGGGCACCCAGGTCATCGGTGACCACCTCGGCTCCGGCGCCCACGCGACCATCGACGCCGTCGGCACGTCGGCCTCGCTCGCCGACGCCCTGCGCGTCACCCGACCGCGTGGCCGGGTCGTGATGATGGGGATGCCGGGCGAGGTCACCGTCGATCTGACCGGTCTGTGGCACCGCGAGACGGAGCTGGCCGGGGCCTACACCTACGGCACCGAGCGCTTGCCCGACGGCGCGACGGCGCGCACGTTCGATCTGGCCCTCGACACCGTCAGCGCCATCGAGGCCGAGCGGTGGCTGTCGGCCACCTACCCGCTGACCGAGCACACCGACGCCATCACCCACGCCGCCGACGCCGGCCGCCGCGGCGCCATCAAGGTCGCCTTCGACGTCCGATGAAAGGAACGCGATCACCGATGCCAGCAAACGAGCGCCAGCGAGCGAGCGGTCAACAACGGCCTGCGTGGCCGGGGAACGCAACCCACACAACCCACACAACCCGACCACCGATGCCAGCAAGCGAGCGCCAGCGAGCGAGCGGTCAACAACGGCCTGCGTGGCCGGGGAACGCCATGGAGGTCCTCTAGCGATGCCGAGACCCGGATTCGTCCTCGACGTCGATCGCTCGACGCCGCCGACGCTGGTGTGGCGGGGCGAGGGGATGAGCCTCGAGCAATTCCCGGCCGACCGCAGCCGGATCATCTACGCCCCCGAACCCAAGGCTCCGCTCGACGACATCGACGGTGCCATCCGGCGGGCGCTGCTCAACCCGATCGATCAAGATCCGCTGCCCGAGCTGCTGTTCCCGGGCATGAAGCTGACCATCGCCTTCGACGACATCAGCCTCCCGCTGCCCAAGATGCGCCGACCCGACATCCGCCAACGGGTGATCGAGGCCGTACTCGATCTGGCCGCCGAGGCCGGCGTCGACGATGTCCATCTCATCTGTGCCCTCGCGCTTCACCGGCGCATGACCGAGGCCGAGCTGCGTCATGCCGTCGGCGACCGGGTGTACGACGCCTTCGCCCCGTCGGGTGCGCTCTACCAGCACGACGCCGAGGACCTCGACAACCTCGCCCACCTCGGCACCACCCCCCACGGCGAGGACGTCGAGATCAACAAGCGGGCCGCCGAGTCCGATCTGCTCGTCTACGTCAACCTCAACCTCGTGGCCATGGACGGCGGGTGGAAATCGACCGCCGTCGGCCTCGCCAGCTATCGCAGCCTGCGCCACCACCACAACCCGACCACGATGGAAGCCAGCCACAGCTTCATGGACCAGCACCACTCCGAGCTGCACCACAGCACGTGGCGGATGGGCAAGGTGCTGGCCGAGTCGGGTGTCAAGGTCTTCCAGATCGAGACCACGCTCAACACCGACACCTTTCCGTCGCCGTTCGACTTCCTGGCCAAGCGGGAGTGGGAGTGGACGGCGCGCGACCGCGCCACGTACCTGGGCACCTCGAAGTCGCTGTCGTTGGCGCCGCCGCGTCTGGGTCGCCGGATCCTGCATGGCATCGAGGCCCCCCACCAGATGACCTCGATCCAATGCGGTGACGTCGAGGCGGTGCACAAGGTGACGACCGAGAACGTCTACGCCCAGCAACTCGTCGAGGTCGAGGGCCAGACCGACATCCTGACGATGGGCATCCCCTACATCTGCCCGTACAACGTCAACTCGATCATGAACCCGATTCTGGTGATGTGCACCGGTCTCGGGTATTTCTTCAACATGTACCGCGGCAAGCCGCTGGTGCGCGAGGGCGGCGTGGTCATCCTGTTCCACCCGACCGAGCCCGACTTCAACCCGGTGCACCACCCGAGCTACATCGATTTCTACGAACAGGTGTTGGCCGACACCACCGACCCCCACGTGATGTCGCAGCGGTGGGAACGCCAATACGCCGAGGACGACTGGTACCGACATCTGTACCGGACGAGCTACGCCTACCACGGGGTCCACCCGTTCTACATGTGGTATTGGGGCAGCCACGGGATGAAGCACTGCGGCAAGGTGATCATCGTCGGGGGCAACGCCAAGGCCGTGCGTCGGCTCGGCTTCACCCCGGCGTCGACCTTCAACGATGCGCTCGAACTGGCCGCTGACGTCGTCGGCTCGTCGCCGACGATCAGCCACCTGCACACGCCACCGTTGATGATGTGCGACGTGAAGTGATCATGGGGTCGACATGGAGCTGAGCCGCCACCAGCTGCGCCGGGCAGCCCGCGCCGTCGGGCGGGTCGAGCAGACCGTCGGGCGCGTCACCGCTCCTGGCCGCAACGTCGGGTTCCCGTACCGGGCACCGACGACCCCGCGCGGGGTCGAGGTCCCCGACGCGCCCTCGAACCTGGGACCCGACTACGAGACCCAGTGGGCGCGCTCCCCCGTCGCCCGAGTCGCCCGCGGGGCGATCGCCGAAGGGCCGCTTCGGCTGGCGGTCAAGACGCTGGCCGACCCCGAGGTGTTCGGCACCGATCGGCTGTCCGACCTTCGCACGGCAGCCATCGACGCGCTCGGCGACGGGCGCGACCCGACGCCGATCATCTTCGCGCCCAACCACCACAGCCATCTCGACACCGCGCTGATGGTGCGGGCGATCCCCACCCCATGGCGCCACCGCCTGGTGATGGCCGCCGCCGCCGACTACTTCTTCGACAAGCGATGGAAGGCGGTGCTGTCGGCGCTGGCGCTCAACGCCATCCCTCTCGACCGGGAGTCGACCGGCCGCAAGTCCGCCGACGCCATCCGCAACCTGCTCGACACGGGTTGGAGCCTGGTGATCTACCCGGAGGGCGGACGCTCGCCCGACGGTTGGGGCCAGGAGTTCAAGGGGGGCGCGGCCTATCTGTCCGGGCGGGTCAGCGCGCCGGTCGTGCCGGTGTTCATCGACGGCACCGGAGTGATCTTCGGCAAGGGCATGAAGCGCCCCAAGCCGGGGCGCACCCGGGTGGTGTTCGGTACGCCGCTGACGGCCCACGACGATGAGTCGACCCGCCGGTTCAACGGACGCATCCAGGCCGCCGTGACCGAGCTGGCCGACGAGGCCAGCACCGACTGGTGGTCAGCCCGCCGGCGGGCGGCTGCCGGCGAGAGCCCGACCCTCGTCGGGCCCGACCACACCGGTTGGCGCCGCAACTGGGATCTCACCGCACATCGACGCCGCGGCATCGCCGCCTGGCGCAACCCGCCCCGCCGCCGCTGGCCCGAGCTCTGATTCGTTCAGCCCTGAACCAGGTCGTCAGCCGACCTGGCGGTCGGCGGCGTCCCAATAGGGCTGGCGCAGCACCTTCTTGTCGACCTTGCCGACCGCGGTGAGCGGCAGCGCGTCGACGAAATCGACCCGCTTCGGGGCGTGGGCGCGACCCTTCTGCTCGCGCACCAACGCCGTGAGCTCGTCGGCGGTCGCATCGGTCGAGCCGCGGCGCACGATGACCGCCGTCACCGCCTCCCCCCACTTCTCGTCGGGAATCCCGATGACAGCGGCCTGGGCGACACCCGGGTGGGCGGTGAGGACGTCCTCGATCTCCTTGGGGTAGATGTTGAACCCACCGCTGATGATCATGTCCTTCTTGCGGTCGACGATGAACAGCCGACCCTCCTCGTCCCGGCGGGCGATGTCGCTGGTGTGCAGCCAACCACCCGCAAAGGTCTCGGCCGTCGTGTCGGGACGCTGCCAGTACTCCTCCATCACATGCGGCGCCCGGACGCAGATCTCACCGGGCTCGCCCTGGGGCACCTCGTTGTTGTCGGCATCGAGCAGCGCCACCTGGCACGACGCGATCGGATGGCCGCAGGCCGAGAACAACTCGGGCCGTGCGACATCGTGATCGGCCCGCGCCAAGACGGCGACCGGGTAGCACTCGGTCTGTCCGTACAGCTGCGAGAACACAGGACCGATGCGCTCCAGCCCCTCGCGCAGCCGGGATGGCGACATCGGTGAGGCGCCGTAGAGGAGCAGTTCGAGCGACGAAAGCGCCGAGAGATCATCGGCGTGGTCGAGGAGGCCGTAGATCATCGTCGGCACCAGCAGCGCCATGTTGATCCGTTCGGCAGCGACGGTGGTCACGAGCCGACTCGGGTCGAAGCCCTGCTGGAGATGGACGGTGCCGCCCCGCCACAGCGTCGGCAGCACCTTGGAGCCGGCGACGTGGCTGATCGGTGCGGCGGCGAGGTAGCGCGGCGTGACAGGTAGCTCGAAGTCGGCGAGGATCGCCGCCGTCGACGCACCGAGATGCCGCTGCCGGCGCATCACCCCCTTGGGACGACCGGTCGTCCCGCCGGTGTAGTTGATGATCGCGATGTCATCGGGCCGACTGACGTCGCGCGCTGGCGCCGCACCGATGTCGGCGGCGGCGGCGAGGAGGTCACGCCCGAAGCCCGCGGGGTCAAGGGCGAACACGGTGTCGATGTCATCGGCGAGTGCGGCCCCACGCTCACCGAATCCGTCGGGGTCGACGACGAGCGCGTCGACCCCGGCGTCGCCGAGTTGGAAGCGGTGATCGGCCAGCGAACCCATCGGGTGCAACGGCGTCGTCCGCATCCCCATCGCCTGCGCGGCGGCGATGGCGCACCACGACTCGGCCCGGTTGCCGGCCAACACGCCGATACATGCACCCCGGGAGAGCCCGGCTGTGGCATATGCCGCTTGGATCCCGCCGATCAACGCCGCCGTGTGGGCATAGGTGAGCGTGCCACCGTCCCACGAGAACGCGACGCGATGCGGATGGCGGGCCAGCGCCCGCGCCGTCAACGCGCTCACGGTGGGCGAGGTGATCGGCGACGACGTGGAACTCACTCGGCCATCATCCCGCGCCGAGCGGCGCTTGACGCACCTGGAAACGAGCCGACCGGGCCCCGGCCGGTCGAGTGAAAACCCGGCGTCAGCAGTCGTCGGCGGCCGGGATGACGATCTCGAGCCCGACGTAGAAGGAGCCGTATCCGGATGTGCTGGCGTTGGCCGCGTTGAGTGCCTCGACCGTCACGTCGAACTTCTTGGCCACGGCCCCGGGGTAGTCGTTCGCCTCGAGCGTGTACTTGCCGGGGACGCAGCGATCGGTGGTGGCGTCGTCGATGACCTCTTCGGGCGTCGACTCGATGATCGCGCCGTCGTCGGTGGTCCCGCCCGACGCGGTGGTCTCCTCGGTCTCGGGCTCGTCGTCCGCCGCGGCCGCGTTGGGGTCGATGAACTTGGCACCCGGCGGGATCTTCACCGTCGCGCCCGCACCGGGCCATTGCGGCACGATGTTGCCCTCGAGCGTGAAGTCGTTGATGTTGAGCAGATCCTCGAGGGGGATCTCGAACTTGTTGGCCACCGTGCTCGGGTACTCGCCGCTCTGAATCACGTAGTACTGCACCTGGGTCGTACGCCCGTCCGCGCCAGCCGTGGCGGCCGTGGTGGACTCGGGGACGACGGTGGGGCCGGGCTTGGACTGGTAGCTCTGCGGCGCGATCGTGATGGTCGCCGGCGAGGAACCCCCGGCCGACGAGCCGCAGGCCCCGGTGACGACGGCCAGCCCGAGGGTCAGTCCCCCGGTGGCGACGACCCGCACGGCACGAGACAACATGACGGACAGGTTACCGACCGGCCCGCCCCGGCGGCGGTCATCGACCGGAGGAACACCCGAGTCGTGCCCCTGTCGTCGGGGGGCTGGCGTCAGAACCGGCGCGTCACGCCAACGGACGAGAGGTGGGCAACACCGGGGCCGGGAGCTGCGTCCGGCCCATCAGGTAACGATCGACGCCGGACGCGCAGGCGCGGCCTTCGGCGATCGCCCACACGATGAGGCTCTGCCCACGGCCCATGTCACCGGCCACGAACACCCCCGGCACGCTCGACATGAAGTCGTCGTCGCGGCGCACGTTGCCTCGCTCGTCGAGCTCGGCACCGAGTTGCTCGATCCACCCGCCGGTCTCGGGCCCGACGAAACCCATCGCCAGGAACACCAGGTCGGCAGGAAGCTCGCGGTCGGTGCCTTCGATCTTGCGAAACCGGCCATCGACCATCTCGACCTCGTGGAGCAACAAGGCCTTGACGTTGCCGTTGCCGTCGTCGACGAAACGCTCCGTGTTGACCGAGAAGACCCGCTCGCCGCCCTCTTCGTGAGCCGACGAGACGCGGTAGATCAGGTTCCACTGCGGCCACGGGTTGCCCTCGGCGCGTGCTTCGGGCGGCCGGGCCATGATCTCCAGCTGTGTCACCGACGCCGCCTGCTGGCGGTGCGCCGTACCCAGGCAGTCGGCCCCGGTGTCGCCGCCACCGATGATCACGACGTGCTTGCCTTGGGCGTGGATCGGTGAGGCGTCGAGGTCACCCTGCTGCACGCGGTTGGACAACGGCAGGTACTCCATCGCCTGGTGGACGCCGTTGAGCTCACGACCCGGGATCGGCAGGTCACGCCATGCGGTCGCGCCGCACGCCAGCACGACGGCGTCGGTCGCCGCCAACAGCACCTCGATATCGACGTCGTCGCCGACGGTCGCACCGGCGCGGAACTCGGTGCCCTCGGCCTCCATCTGGGCCAGGCGTCGGTCGAGGAACCGCTTCTCCATCTTGAACTCGGGGATGCCGTAACGCAGCAGCCCCCCGATGCGGTCCGCCCGCTCCAGCACCAGCACCGTGTGCCCGGCCCGGGTGAGCTGTTGGGCGACGGCGAGCCCGGCGGGGCCTGACCCGATGACCGCCACCCGCTTGCCGGTGAGCACCGACGGCACCTGCGGCTCGATCCAGCCCTCGGCCCAGGCGCGCTCGACGATCTCGACCTCGACCTGCTTGATCGTCACGGGGTCCTGGTTGATGCCGAGCACGCACGCCGCCTCGCACGGCGCAGGGCACAATCGCCCGGTGAACTCGGGGAAGTTGTTGGTGGCGTGGAGCCGATCGATCGCCTCCTCCCAGTGATTCCGGTAGACGAGATCGTTCCAGTCGGGGATGAGGTTGCCGAGAGGGCAGCCGTTGTTGCAGAACGGGATGCCACAGTCCATGCAACGACCGGCCTGGGTCTCCAGCGACTCCCGTGGGAACTCCTCGTAGACCTCCTTCCAGTCACGCAGACGCACCGGCACCGCACGCCGTGTCGGCGTCTCGCGGCCCCACTTCAGAAATCCCGTCGTCTCACCCATGTCGCGCTCCTCGCCCGGATTCAGGCACGTGCGGCCTCCATCACCTTGTCGACGGCTTGGGCCTCGCTGAGGCCGGCCGCCTCGGCGTCGGCCAGCACCGTCAGGACTCGCTGGTAGTCGAGCGGCATCACCTTGCGGAACGCCGCGGTCGACGTCTCCCAGTCGGCCAGCAGCCGCGCCGCCACCGCCGAACCGGTCAGCTCGCCGTGACGTTCGACGACGTCGCGCAGGAAGGTGCGGTCGGCGTCGGCCAGCTCCTGCAGCACGACCATCTCCGTGTTCAACTTGGACTCGAAGTCACCATCGGGGTCGTGGACGTAGGCGATGCCACCCGACATCCCGGCCCCGAAGTTGATGCCCGTCGGGCCGAGCACGACGACGCGGCCCCCGGTCATGTACTCGCACCCGTGGTCGCCGATGCCCTCGGACACGGCCAGCGCCCCCGAGTTGCGCACGCAGAACCGTTCACCGACGACGCCGCGCAGGAAGATCTCCCCGCTGGTGGCGCCGTAGGCGATGACGTTGCCGGCGATGATCTGGTCCTCGGCCACAAACGTCGCCGTCGCCGGCGGGGCGACGATCAGCCGACCACCCGACAGCCCCTTGCCGAGGTAGTCGTTGGCGTCGCCGACCAGACGCATCGTCACCCCGGCCGGCACGAACGCCCCGAAGCTCTGACCGGCCGAGCCGGTCAGCGTGATGTCGACGGTCCCGTCGGGCAGGCCCGCGCCGCGCCAACGCTTGGTGATCTCGTGGCCGAGCAGCGTGCCGACGGTGCGATGCACATTGCGGATCGGGAGATCGATCGTCACCGCGTGCCCGTCATGGATCGCCGGCTGGGCGTGGCGGATCAGCTCCTGGTCGAGCGCCTCGCCGAGCCCGTGATCCTGGGGCACCGACTGCAACAGCGACTGACCGTAGGGGTTCTGGGGCACGGTCAGGATCGGGGCGATGTCGAGCCCGGAGGCCTTCCAGTGGTCGACGGCGGCCGCCGTGTCGAGCATCTCGACGTGGCCGACCATCTCGGCCACGGTGCGGAAGCCGAGCTGAGCCATCAGCTCACGCACCTCCTCGGCGATGAACTCGAAGAAGTTCTCGACGAACTCGGGTCGGCCGGTGAACCGCTCGCGCAGCACCGGGTTCTGGGTCGCGATGCCGACCGGACAGGTGTCGAGGTGGCAGACGCGCATCATCACGCAGCCCGACACCACCAACGGGGCGGTGGCGAAGCCGAACTCCTCGGCGCCCAGCAGGGCGGCGATCACGACGTCGCGACCGGTCTTCAGCTGGCCGTCGGTCTGCACCACGATCCGGTCGCGCAACCCGTTGAGCAGCAGGGTCTGCTGGGTCTCGGCGAGCCCGAGCTCCCACGGGCCACCGGCGTGCTTGAGCGAGGTCAGCGGGCTGGCTCCGGTGCCCCCGTCGTGACCCGAGATCAGCACCACGTCGGCCTTGGCCTTGGACACCCCGGCGGCCACCGTGCCGACGCCGATCTCGGCGACCAGCTTGACGTGGATGCGCGCCGCCGGGTTGGCGTTCTTGAGATCGTGGATGAGTTGCTTGAGATCCTCGATCGAGTAGATGTCGTGGTGTGGTGGCGGGCTGATCAGCCCCACCCCCGGAGTCGAGTGCCGGGTCTTGGCGATCCACGGGTACACCTTGTGGCCCGGTAGCTGGCCGCCCTCACCAGGCTTGGCCCCCTGAGCCATCTTGATCTGGATGTCGTCGGCGTTGGTGAGGTACTCCGACGTGACCCCGAAGCGACCGGAGGCCACCTGTTTGATCGAGGACCGCCGGGTCGGGTCGTAGAGACGCTCCGGGTCTTCGCCACCCTCACCGGTGTTCGACTTGGCGCCGAGCCGGTTCATCGCGATGGCGAGGGTCTCGTGGGCCTCGGCCGAGATCGATCCGTAGCTCATCGCACCGGTCGAGAACCGCCGAACGATCGCGGCGACCGATTCGACCTCGTCGATCGGCACCGGCTCGCGCACGGTGTCATTGAAGGTGAACAGCCCACGCAGGGTGGCCAGCCGCTCGGACTGGTCGTCGATCAGCGAGGTGTACTGCTTGAAGATGTCGTAGCGCTTGGCGCGCGTCGCGTGCTGCAGCTTGAACACGGTCTCGGGGTTGAAGAGGTGCACCTCTCCTTCCCGCCGCCACTGGTACTCACCGCCAAGCTCGAGCTTGCGGTGGGCCCGCTCCTCGGGCCGCTCGGGGTGGGCCACGGCATGCCGGGCGGCCACCTCACCGGCGAGCTGGTCGAGGCCGATGCCCCCGAGGCGACTGACGGTGCCAGTGAAGTAGCGGTCGATCAGCGCCGGTCCGAGGCCGACGGCTTCGAAGATCTGGGCGCCGGTGTAGCTGGCCACGGTCGACACACCCATCTTGGACATCACCTTGAGCACACCCTTGCCGCAGGCCTTGATGTAGTTGCGGACCGCGACGCGCGGGTCGATCCCGCCCAGGCCGTGCAGCCCGGTTCCGTGGTCGGCGGCGATGAGGTCCTCGATCGACTCGAAGGCGAGGTACGGGTTGACGGCGCCGGCGCCGTAGCCGATCAGCAGCGCCATGTGGTGCACCTCGCGGGCGTCGCCGCACTCGACGACCAGCCCGCACATCGTGCGCTGTTTGGTCCGCACCAGGTGGTGGTGGACGGCCGCGGTCAACAGCAGCGAGGGGATCGGGGCGTTCGCCTGGTCGGCGTTGCGATCCGACAACACGATGACCCGAGCACCCTGGCCGATGGCGTGGGAGACCTCCGAGCAGATCGCCGACAGGGCCCGCTCCAGGGCGAGCCCGCCACCGGCCACCCGATAGAGCCCGCTGACGACGTGGCTGCGAAGGCCGGGATAGGCGCCGTCGTCGTCGGCGTGGATGATCTTGGCCAGCTCGTCGTTGTCGATGATCGGGAACGGCATGGCGAGCTGGCGGCAGCTCTCGGGGCCGGGCGCCAGCAGGTTGGCCTCGGGGCCGACGGTCGAGGACACCGAGGTGACGACCTCTTCGCGAATCGCGTCGAGCGGCGGGTTGGTGACCTGGGCGAAGAGCTGACTGAAGTAGTCGAAGAGCAGGCGTGGGCGCGCCGAGAGCACGGCGATCGGCGTATCGGTCCCCATCGAGCCGATCGGCTCGGCGCCGGTCCGCGCCATCGGGGCGAGGATGATCTTCAGCTCTTCGTGCGTGTAGCCGAACATCTGCTGGCGGCGCAGCACGCTGTCGTGGCTGAACACGAGGTGCTCGCGGTCGGGCAGGTCCTCGAACTCGACCAGCCCGGCCTCCAACCAGTCGGCGTAGGGATGCTCGGCGGCGAGACGGTCCTTCAACTCGTCGTCACCGACGATGCGGCCCTGGGCGGTGTCGATGAGGAACATCCGACCGGGCTGCAGGCGACCCTTGGCCACCACCTTCTCGGGGGCGACCTCCATCACGCCGACCTCGGAGGCCATCACGACGATGTCATCGTCGGTCACCCAGTACCGGCTGGGGCGCAGCCCGTTGCGGTCGAGCACGGCACCGATCACGGTGCCGTCGGTGAACGTGACGCTGGCGGGCCCGTCCCAAGGCTCCATGATCGAGGCGTGGAACCGGTAGAAGGCCCGCCGCGCCGGATCCATCGTGTCGTTGTTCTCCCACGCCTCGGGGATCATCATCATCACGGCGTGTTCGATCGGCCGGCCGCCGAGGTGCAACAGCTCGAGCGCCTCGTCGAAGCGCGCCGTGTCCGACGCGCCCGGGGTGCAGATCGGGAAGGCTCGTTCGAGCTGGGGAAGGTCGCGGCTGGCGAGCATCGCCTCGCGCGCCCGCATCCAGTTCTCGTTGCCCTGCACCGTGTTGATCTCACCGTTGTGGGCGACGTAGCGATAGGGATGGGCCAACGGCCACGACGGGAACGTGTTGGTCGAGAAGCGGCTGTGCACGAGCAGCAGCGCGCTCTCGAAACGCTCGTCGGTCAGGTCGGGGAAGAATGCCGACAGCTGCGGCGTGGTCAGCATGCCCTTGTAGACCAGCGTCCGCGACGACAGCGACGAGAAGTAGGTGGCGGTGTCGTCATCGAGCTCGTGTTCGATGCGCTTGCGGACGAGGAAGGCCTTGCGATCGAGGGCCAGACCCGACGAGCCCGCCGGATCGCTGATGACGAGCTGACGGAAGTGGGGCATCGCCGCTCGCGCCGTGGCTCCGAGGCTTGAGGGATCGACCGGCAGCTCGCGCCACGCCACCAAGGTGAGTCCCTCCTCGGCGACGATCGCCTCGATGGCCGCCTCGGCCTTCTCGGCGGACACCGGGTCGGCGGGGAGGAACCCGATGCCCACGGCATACGACCCCGCCGGTGGGAGCCGGACCTCTTGTTCCTCGGCGAGCACCGAGCGCAGGAAGCGATCGGGCACCTGCACGAGGATCCCGGCGCCGTCGCCGGTGTCGGGCTCGGCGCCGGTGGCGCCGCGGTGCTCGAGGTTGGTGAGCGCGACAAGACCCGTGTGCACCAGCTCGTGGCTGGCGACCCCCTTGATGTGCGCGACGAACGATACGCCGCACGAGTCGTGCTCGAATCGCGGGTCGTAGAGACCCGACGGGCCAGGAGGTGTCTGCATCGTTCTCGCTTCCACGGAAGTCGAAGGGCGGCTTGGGTGGACGCTCCGGACGACACTGTCCCGAACGGTCGAGCCATTGTAGGGGACCTCCCCGGCGACGACCAATGACGGTTGTGGAACGAACCGGTATCGACACCACCCGGCCGACCGCCGATCGACCGATCGACCGATCGACCGATCGCCGGCTATCCATCTGGCCGACGCCGGCGGCGTCGCCGTTTCTTACGATGTCCCCGATGATCGCCAGCGTGCGCAGCTACCTGGCCGAGCCCGCCGTGCCCGACCCGCCGGCACGGGTGTGGCGCGACTGGGCGCTGGTCGGCGCGGCGACCCTCGGTGCGGCCCTCGAGGTGATCGTGCGCCGCGACGAGGCGTGGACCGGGCTCGGTATCGGTTGGCGGATCGCGGCCGTCGTCACGTTCGCCGTCTCGGTGCCCCCGGCCCTGCTGATGCGCCGCACCCATCCGCTGGCGGCGATGTACGTCGGGTTCCTGCCCAACCTGGTCTACGGGACCGTCACGGCCGCCGCGGAAGGGTCCTTCGGCGGCCTCACCGCCACCAGCGTCGTGCTCGTCGTCCCCTACGCCCTGTTCCGCTGGGGATCGGGTCGCGACGGAGCGATCGGTGCGCTGGTGATGATCGCCATCGCCATCGCCGGCAACGCCACCGACCCCACGGTCAACGGCAGCGACTGGATCGGTGGGTTCGTGGTGATGGCGATCCCGGTCCTGGCGGGGCTGGCGGTGCGCTACCGCACCGCCGGTCGCGACCGAGCGATGGCCGAGATCAAGTCCCGTGAGCGCGAGGAGCTGGCCCGTGAACTCCACGACAGCGTCGCCCATCACGTGTCGGCGATCGCCATCCAGGCGCGCGCCGGTCGGGCGGTCGGGACCACCGACCCGGCGCGAGCGCTCGACATCCTGCGGGTGATCGAAGAGGCCGCGTCGAGCACACTGGCCGAGATGCGTGCCATCGTCACGACCCTGCGCGACGGTGACGGCGCCGATCTTGCGCCCCGGCGAGGTGTGGCCGATCTGCGGGCGCTGGCGGGCACGGCCCCGTCGGGTCTCCGCATCGCCGTCGAGGTCGACGAACAGCTGGGCCCGCTCGAACCGGCGATCGACACCGCCATCTACCGCATCGCCCGCGAGTCGGCCACCAACGCCGTTCGCCACGCGCGGCACGCCTCGCAGGTACGGGTGGCGGTCGGGCCCGACGGTGACGGTGTCTGCTTGCACGTCGTCGACGACGGCAGCGGCGCCATCGCACCGACCGCCGATGGGGTCGGACATGGCCTGCTCGGCATGGCCGAGCGAGCACACCTCGTCGGGGGCCACCTCGACGCCGGTCCGACGGCGACCGGTGGGTGGCGCGTGTTGGCCCGGCTCCCCCGGCAACCGGCCCCGGGGGGCACACGGTCGTGACCCGTCGGGTGCTGATCGCCGACGACCAGGCGCTGGTCAGGACGGGGCTGGCGATGATCCTCGACGCCGAGCCCGACATCGAGGTGGCCGGGCTGGCCGCCGACGGCCGCGAGGCCGTCGAGCTGGCCCGCCAACTCCGACCCGACGTGTGTCTGTTCGACATCCGAATGCCGCGCCTCGACGGCATCGAGGCGACGCGGCTGCTGGCCGGTCCCGAGGTCGCGAATCCGATGGCGGTGGTCGTGATCACCACCTTCGACCTCGACGAGTACGTCTATGGAGCGCTGCGTGCCGGCGCCCGTGGGTTCCTCCTCAAGGACGCGCCCACCGAGCTGTTGGTCCAAGCCGTCCATGCCGCCGCCAGCGGCGAGGCGTTGATCGCCCCGAGCGTCACCGCTCGGTTGCTGTCGGCGTTCGCCGACCACGCTCCCCGCACCGTGCCCCAGCCGATCGAGCCGCTCACCGAGCGGGAGGAGGAGGTGTTGATGACGGTTGCCCGTGGTCGCACCAACGCCGAGATCGCCGATGAGCTGTACATCAGCCTCGGGACGGTGAAGTCCCACGTGGCGAGCCTGATGACCAAGCTCGGTGCCCGCAACCGCGTCGAGATCGCGATGTGGGCGTTCGAGAGCGGCCGGGCGAGGTGATCGGCCGCTCTCGACGCGTCACCGGATCCGCCCATCGCCGGACGACATCGCGGACTCCCGGCGCCCCACCCGCGAGCGTGGGACGCGGCGGTGCCTACGGTCCGCCGCATGCCGACCGCCGCCGACTACGAGCACTGGGCCGACCGGCTGATCCAGCTCCAGCCCGGCCTCGGCTCGCTGCTGTACACCCCGCTCTGTCTGGCCACACCCGAGACGCTGCGAGGCGGGTCGCTCTCGGTGCTCGTCGACGTCACGCTGCGGGCATCGCACGACAACAGCTACGAGGCGATGCTGCGACTGCAAACCTTGGCCGACGAATGCCGGTCGCGGGCCGCGATCTGCCGCGCCTTCGACGCCGAGTGGGCGACGTATGAGTCACAGCTGGCCGCGCATGACGCGGCCAGCGAGCGACGCGAACGGCTGATCGACGATGCCGGCTCGCCGACCATCGGCATCGGGCTGCGGCCGCTGCCCGATGCCCCGACCCCGCCCCCGCTCCCGGCCGCCTGGGTCGATCGCAGTGTCTGAGCCGGACGGTGGCGGTCTCACGGGGTTGGACCCCGACCGGGTGCGCGAGCTCGCCGACGCCGCGCAGGAGGCCGGACGTCGCGCCGAGGTGATCGCCGGGGAGGTCGGAGAGATCGTCGTGGCGGGCCAGCTGGGCGACAACGCGATCGCGGAACTGTGCGGGGAGGTCGACGAAGAGCTCGGCCTGCTCGCCGGCGTGCTCGACACCGCGGCCGAGGCGATGGAGACCGGCCAGGCCGACGCCGCGGTGGCCTCGGCGATCATCGCCTCTGCTCTGTGGGGCTCGCTACGCGACGGCAGCGGCGCCGGGTTCGACCCGAGCCGCGACCCGGCGGCGGTCGGGTCCGCGGCACCGATGTCGCACACGCTTGCCGCCGTGGTGCTGGCCGATCACCTCGCCGACACCGGCGGCGAGCTCCGCCGCGACGGGCTGCTCGAGCTGGCCCGCGACGAGGACCAGCCGATCGAGGTCCGGATGGCCGCGCTGGCCTTCGCCCTCGACCCTGAGCTGTGGGGTGAGATCACCCACGACGGCACCCCCCATGCCAACGGACCGGCGGCGACCGAGAGCGAGCTGCGCTCGTTCGCCGAGCTCAGCCTGGCCCTCGGGGTGCTCGCCGAGCACCGCGACCGTTGGCGGCGGGCGGGTGACGACGGCGACGAGCTCACCGCTCGCGACCTGGCGACGATCATCGACGACGAGACCGGCGCCTATGGCGACGACGAACGGGTCGCCGCCGAGCGCCTGATCGCCCACCCCGACCTCTGGCTCGCCGACAACGTCCGCGACCTCACCCACACCCTCGTATGGCGGCGGGTGTTCAGCGAACGGCCCGGGCTGGCCGAGCGTTACAACGAGTCCCTGGCCAGCGATCCGACCGGTCTCAACGAGCTGGTCTGGGCCGACGACGAGCAGGTCGCCGAGTGGGTCCAGCAGAGCCTGCTGAGCGCCGAGACCCCGGCCGAGCAGATGGCGGTGGTGGCGACGATGGCCCGCACACGGCTGCTGGCACCGCCGGCCGAGGGGCTCGAACGCGAGCGGGCGGTGCTCACGGCGGTCAGCCACCTGGACCCGACACCGGTGTCGGATGTCCTGGTCGCCGGCACCCACGTCGTCGACGGCAACTATGCCGACGCCGGTCTGCGGGTCCTCACGGCGCTCGCCCCCAGTGATCCGGCGACCGGTGCCCAAGTTCTCGACGACGCCGTCCGGCACGCCCGCACCGGCACGCGAGCCGTCAACGCGCAGCGGGATCTGCTCGCCGATCTCGTCGAACCGGTGGCCTACGACGAGATGGTGACCGTCGTGACCGACGAGTTCGGGTCGCACGCCGGAGCCGTCGTCGAACGCCACCTGACCGAGCTCGGCTTCGAGCCCGGAGACATCGTGTTCACGGCCGAGGGCGACGAGCACCCGACGCCGTGACCGACCGCGGTCAGGTCGTCGTGGTGAAGCTCGGCGACCGGTTCTGGAAGTTGGCGGCGATCGCCTCGACCTGATTCGGCGACCCGATCAGGTTCCCGATCACCTCACGCTCGAGCGCGAACTGCTCGGCGGCGTCGCTGTTGGCCAGACAGTTGATCAGCGCCTTGGCCCCGCGCACCGCATCGGGGCTGCGTCCGGCGATCTCGGCGGCCAGCACCATCGCGTCGTCGAGCGGTGTCTCGCTGACATGGGTGGCGATTCCCAACTCGCCCGCCTCGGCACCGGAGAAGATCCGGGCCGTGAACACCAGCTCCTTGGCGACGTCGGGGCCGACCAGACGGGACAGGAACAGGGTGCCGGTCATGTCGGGCACCAGCCCCCAGTGCACCTCCCGCACCGACAGCTTGGTCTCGGGGTGCACGAAGCGGATGTCGGCTCCGAGGGCGATCTGGATGCCGCCGCCCAACGCGTGACCGTGGACGGCGGCGATCACCGGGACGGTGACCTCCTGCCACACCCACGCCACCTGCTGACCGAGGTGGGTGATGCCACCCGGTGTGAGATCGCTGGGGGCGTCCTCCGATGAGCGCGCCGGACGCTCGGTCGAGGCGCCGTCACCGTCGGCCATCGATTGGAACGAGCTGAAATCGAGCCCGGCGCAGAACGACGCCCCCTCGCCCGAGAGCACGACGACGCGAACCGACGGGTCGGCCTTGATCTGCTCACCGGCGTCGGCGAGACCCCGGAACATCGCACCGTCGAGCGCGTTGCGCTTGTCGGGCCGGTTCATACGGACATCGGCGATGCCTCGGTCGTCGACGGAGATGGTCACGCGCTCGCTTCGTTCGCTCATCGCACAGAGTCTCGCCGCGACGGGTACGTGGGGACGATTCCGCCCCTGGCACACTCGGGCCATGAAGCTCAACCTGACCGCCGACGAGGTGCTGACGACGACCCGCTCGGTGCGCAAGCGCCTCGACTTCGACCGACCGGTTGAGCGCCACATCGTCGAGGAGGCGCTGACGATCGCCCTCCAGGCCCCGACGGGGTCGAACCGCCAGGGTTGGCACTGGGTGTTCGTCGAGGACGAGGCCAAGAAGACGGCGCTGGCCGAGATCTACCGCCGCAACTTCGAGCAGTACCGCTCGATGCCCGCGGCCGAGTATGCGGCGGGCGACACCCGCGCCGAGCGGCAGGACAAGGTCATCGACTCGGCGACCTATCTGTCGGACAACTTCGAGAAGGCCCCGCTGATGCTCGTCCCGTGTCTGTGGGGTCGGCTGCCCGATCAGGGCGGGGCCGCCTACAGCGCCGGGTTCTGGGGCTCGCTCCTGCCGGCGGTGTGGAGCTTCATGCTGGCGTTGCGCGAGCGCGGCATGGGCTCGGCGTGGACGACGATCCACTTGATGAACGACGGCGAGCGCGAAGCGGCCGAGCTGCTCGGCATCCCCTACGATCAGGTCAGCCAGGCCGGCCTCTTTCCCGTCGCCTACACCCAGGGCACCGACTTCAAGCTCGCCAAGCGCGAACCGCTCGACAGCATCGTCCATTGGGACACCTGGTGAGGCACCTGGTGGCCTGACCCCGAGCGTCCGAGCGCACCCCGAACACGGTCGCCGATGTCGGCGGCCCGCCGATCGCTCACGCCGCCGACCCGGCTTCGGTCAGCTGGCGGATCGAGTGGACGGCCCGGTCGCGGTGATTGCGGATCGTGCGCGGCGTCACCTCGCGGGCGCGCGCCAGCGCGGCGGGTGACTCGGCCCGCATGAGATCGCGCATCAACACGAGGTCGTCACGGTCGAGCCCGTGTTCGCGGGCCTCGCCCAGCAGTGCCGCCAACTCCTCGAACGCCGTCGGGTCGAGCGAGGCCGGCGTCTCGGCGAACTTGCTCGGGTCGACCACCACCTCGTGGAACGATCGACGACGGCGCGGGGCGACGAAGGCGCGGTACCGCGCGGCGTCGACCAGCCGGGCGGCGACGCACGGCGTGTGCACGGGGAGCGCGGCGACTCGGATGACGATCCAGGCGTGCCCGACGAGCTCCTCGAACGCGCCGACGGTCGAACGATCGCGACGACCCTGACGCCGGACCTCACCCAACAGACCGGGCACCAGCCGTTGCAGCACGACCCGGGCTGCCAGCTGGTCGGTGCGGGCGTGCCCGACCAGCTGGGCGAGCCGGGCGTCGCGCTCGGCGCTCGGCTCGGCGCGGTGGCCGACGGCCACGAGCACGTCGTCGAGATCCTCCAACGGTTCGACGACACGCCAACGGGCCGCCGCGACCAGCGCCTCGGGCCGGCGGCGCAGCATCGCCCACTCACGATCCAGCTGGGCCGACAGGGAGGTCCGCCGGTGGCGGGCGGAGGTGCGCTCGAGACATGACATGGGGCCACCGTGCGCCCGGTCGTTCACCGCTCAGCTCACAGTCCGGCTCACAGTCCGGCTCACCCGCCGAACCCAGGCGTGGGCCGCGAGCGGACGCCGACATCACCGGACATCAACCGACTGCGCCAACATCGACTCACAGCTCCTGGTCAGACCCGATTTCTCGGGCGCGCGACGCGATGGCGGGATGCCTACGGTGGCCGGATGGCCGACCAACCGATCCCGCTGCAACCCGTCGACGAATCCTGGGCGCGCGCCCTCGCCGTCGTCGCCCACCCCGACGACATGGAGTTCGGCTCGGCGGCCGCGGTGGCGCGCTGGACGGCGGCGGGCAAGACGGTCGTGTACTGCATGGTCACCAGCGGTGAGGCCGGGATCGACGGCGTCGACCCCGCCGAGGCCGGCCCGTTGCGCGAGGCCGAGCAGGTCGAGTCCTGCCGTCTGGTCGGCGTCGACGAGATCGACTTCCTGCGACTCCCCGACGGGGTGTTGGAGTACGGCGTGGACCTGCGCCGGGCGATCTGTGGTTCGGTCCGTCGCCATCGGCCCGACATCGTGATCACCAACAACTTCCGTTCGACGTGGGGCGGGCAGCCGCTCAACCAGGCCGATCACATCGCGGTGGGGATGGCGACGCTCGACGCCGTACGAGACGCCGGCAACCGCTGGGTGTTCCGCGATCAGATCGAGACCGACGGATTGGCGCCCTGGGGCGGTGTCCGCGCCGTCTGGGCCGCCGGGTCGCCCGACAGCGCCCATGGGGTCGACACCACCGCCACGTTCGATCGCGGGGTCGAGTCGCTACGCGCCCATGCCGCCTACATCGACGGGCTCGGCTGGGAGCACTTCGACCCCGCCGAGTTCCTCGAGGGCGGCGCCCGGGTGGCCGGCACCCGTCTGGGCACCCGGTTCGCGACATCGTTCGAGGTGTTCTCGATGGGCTGGGGCGACTGAGATCGGCCGAACTCAGACAGTTGACTGATTACGCCACTCGACTTACTATTGCGAGATGGGGAGCCGCGGGGACGTCACCCGGCGCACGATCGTCGAAGCCGCCGAGCGACTGTTCGCCGAGCGCGGCATCGAGACCGTGTCGCTGCGCGACGTCAGCGCGGCGGCCGGCCAACGCAACCACTCCGCCGCCCAGTACCACTTCGGCGACCGGGCCGGGCTGGTGGCGGCGACCATCGCCCACCGCATGAGCCACGTCAACGAACGGCGCCTGGCGAGACTGGCTCTCACCGAAGACGCCGACGTCGGCGGCATCGTCGCCGCGATCGTCGTGCCGTTGGTCGAGATCGTCGAGGCCTCGGCCGGCTGGTACGGGCGATTCCTGGCCCGCGTCCAATGGGACCCCTTCGCCACCGGAATCGCCGCCGACCTCGACGTCTTCACGAGCTACCGGCACGCCAACCGGCTGCTCGACGCCGCGCTCGATCTGCCCGTCAAGCGGCGCCACAGCCGGATCGAGCAGCTCACCTCGCTCGTCATCGGCACGATCGCCCACTGGGAGGACCAACGCGATCGGGGTGCCCCCCGGCTCGACGCCGACGACCTCGCCGACGACCTCGCCGCCACCGGCACCGCCCTCGTGCTCGCCCCGATCTCCGTCCCGTCCCGCTGAACGCATCAACCAGGAGCCCACCATGACCACCACGATCACCACCACCGATCTCGCCGCCCCAGTGCGCACCGGGCCCGCGCCGGGCTCGGGCCCACGGGTCGCTCGCCGTACGCCTGAGGGGTGGGTCGACCAGCCGTATCGTCGGTTCGCGCTGACCCCCGCCACCCCGATCATCGGCGCCGAGATCAGCGGCATCGACCTGGCCGACATCGACGACGAGCTGTTCGCCGAGCTGCACCGCGCCCTGCTCGAGTGGAAGGTGCTGTTCTTCCGCGACCAGCACCTCACCGAACACGAGCACGAAGCGCTCGGACGACGCTGGGGCGAGCTCGAATCACACCCCTTCTTCCATGCGTCGAACCCGCAGCTCGAGGATCGCCCGGCGGTCGTCCGGCTCGCCAAGGACGACACCACACCCGGCTACGAGAACCTCTGGCACAGCGACGTCACGTGGCGCGAACACCCGTCGCTGGGGTCGCTGCTGCGAGCCGTCGAGCTGCCTGCCGTCGGCGGCGACACCCTGTGGGCCGACATGGGCGCCGCCTACGACGGACTACCCGACGAGATGCGCCAACGCATCGACGGGCTCGTCGCCACCCACGACTGGATCGACACGTTCGGTCGGGCGATGGACCCCGCCGAACGCGACGCGCTGCGACCCAACTTCCCGCCCGTCGAGCATCCCGTCGTGCGAACCCACCCCGAGACCGGGCGCAAGACGCTGTACGTCAACGCCGCCTTCACCCAGCACATCGTGGGGATGGACCCGGTCGAGAGCCACGACCTGCTCGATCGGCTGTACCGCCAGGCCAGCCACCCGGAGTACCAGTGCCGGTTCCGCTGGAGCGAGGGCGCCCTGGCGATCTGGGACAACCGCTCGACCCAGCACTACGCCGCCTCGGACTACTTCCCGCAGCGGCGTGTCATGGAGCGCATCACCGTCATCGGCGACCGTCCGTACTGACCCACGGTCGCCCGACGACCGGGATCGGACGGTCGCCGTGCGCGAGCCTGGTCCGATGGATCTGCAGCTGGCCGGCAAGCGGGCGATCGTCACGGGTGGGAGCAAGGGGATCGGCAAAGCCGTCGCCCGGGCCCTGTCGGACGAGGGCGTGGAGGTCGTGATCGCCGCTCGCTCCCCCGAGCCGCTGGCCGACGCGGCCATCGAGATCCAACGCGCCAGCGGCACCGCCGTCGTCCCGATCACCGTCGACACCGGCGACGACGACTCCGTTCGAGCGATGGTCGGCGAGGCCGCCGACCGGTTGGGCGGCATCGACATCCTCGTCAACAGTGCTGCCAAGCCGCTCGGCCAGGGGGCCCCGCCCAAGCTGGCGGACGTCACCAACGAACTGTTCTGGGACGACATGAACACCAAGGTGCTCGGCTACCTGCGCTGTGCCCGCGAGGTCGCCCCGCTGATGACGGCGTCGGGATGGGGTCGCATCGTCAACATCTCCGGGCTCGGGGCCCGCACCACCGGCGCCGTGATCGGCTCGATGCGCAACGTCGCCGTCGCCGCCCTGTCGAAGAACCTGGCCGACGAGCTCGGACCGAGCGGGATCAACGTGACGGTCGTCCACCCGGGCCTCACCCGCACCGAGGCAACGCCCGGCGTCATCGAGCGGATCGCCACCGGGCGCGGCATCTCGGCGGAGGAAGCCGAGGCGACGCTGTCGCGCAACTCGATCGGACGTCTCGTCGACGCCACCGAGGTCGCCGACGTGGTCGCCTTCCTCTGCTCCCCCCGAGCCGGCTCGATCACCGGCGACGCGATCGCCTGCGGTGGCGGCCAACCCGGCACCATCCACTACTGACCGCCCCCACCGTCTCCCACCCGAGTGTTGGACGCCATCGGAGTGTTGGGTGCCGGGGCGTCCCCGCCCCCAACACTCCGATGGCGCGTCGGGTGACACGACCCGCCACGATCGATGGATGGCAGACATCGTGCAGATCGCCGGCGGCTACGGGCTGGTCGAGGGACCGCGCGTCGACGGCGCCGGCAACCTCTACTTCTCCGACGTCCACGGCGGCGGCGTCCGCCGGCTGGCACCGAGCGGCGAGATCGAACTGGTCGTCCCCAAACGTCGCGGGGTCGGTGGCATCGCCCTCCACGCCGAGGGCGGGATCGTCATCTCCGGTCGCGACATCAGCCATGTCGGCGTCGACGGCACCTCCCGCATCGTCTTTGCCCCCGACGCACCCGGTCTCAACGATCTCTTCGTGGACCAGGCCGGACGCGTGATCTGCGGCACCATGCGCTCGGACCCGTTCTCACCCGACGGGTCCCGCACCACCGGCGAGGCCTGGCTGATCGATACCGATGGATCTGCCACCGAGCTCTACGACGACATCTCGCTGACCAACGGGATCGGGTTGTCCCCCGACGGCTCGGTGCTCTACCACGCCGACACGACCCGCGGAATCTGGGCGCACGACTATGCCGACGGTCAGGTCGTCAACCGCCGGCTGTTCGCCGGTGGTGACGGCTTCCAGCCCGACGGGCTCGCCGTCGACGAGGACGGCACGGTCTGGGCGGCCGATGTCTGGGGACCCAACGGCGTGCGCGGGTTTGCCCCCGACGGCACCGAGGCCGGCCGCATCGAGGTGCCGGCGCCGATGGTCACCAGCCTCTGCTTCGGGGGTCCCGACCGCCGCGATCTGTACATCGTCACCGGCGGCGAACCCGGCGCCGGTGACGGCGCGATCTACCGAACCCGCGCCGACGTCGCCGGCTGTGCGGTTCCGCTCGCCCGCATCTGAGCGGACCGCGCCTCAGTCCGGGTTCGGCGACGGCGTCCGCCGGCGAAAGTCGGCGACGGCGTCATCGACCTCGAGGAAGATCGTCGGAGCGCCCTCCCCCGCGGGCAGCCCGACCCGCTCGAACAGGTCGCGCAGCGGGCGACGAACCCGCGCAAAGCTGACCGCGACCCCGGCTGCGGTGAGATCGGCCACCAGCTGCGACAGCAACTCGAATGCGGTCGAGTCGATGTCGGAGACCCCTTCGGCATCGAACACCAGCGTGGTCGCCGGGGGGTCGGCGCCCGCCAGTCGATCACGGACGTCGTCGGTCACGAACCCGGCGTTGGCGAAGAACAGCTCGTCGTCGACGCGGTAGATCAACAGTCCGGCGATGGCGTGCGCGTCGGGGTTGTGGAGGATGTCGCGGTAGGTGTCGGTGCCGGCGACGAGACCGAGTTCAGCGGTGTGCGGGCGCACCACCTTGGCCACCGTGACCAGCAACGACAGCGCGATGGCGAAGGCGATCCCGCCGAGCATCCCGAACACCAGCACGCCGACCACCGTCGCCGTCCCCAACCAGAAGTCGGATCGCCGCAGGTTCCACAGCTCCTTGAACTCACCCAGTGAGAACAGCCCGAGCGCGGCGACGATGACGACCCCGGCCAGCACCGCGGTGGGCAGTGACTCGAAGAGCCCGGTCAGCAACACCAGCGTGACGACCACCAACCCGGCGCACAGCAACCCCGCGAGGTTGCTGCGAGCGCCGGCTTCGGCCTGGACGTAGCTGCGCGACTGGCTGCCGTTGACGGCGAACCCTTGGAAGAGGCCCGACGCCACGCTGGAGGCACCGAGCGCGAGGAACTCCTGGTCGGGGTCGACCCGATAGCCGCCCCGGCTGGCCAACGATCGGGCCGTCAGGAAGCTGTCGGGATAGGCGACCAGCGCGATCCCCAACGTCGGGAGGAGCAGCTGGACAAACTGGCTGAACGTCGCGGTGGGCAGGCCGGGGGTGGGCAGACCCGACTCGATCGCGCCGACCAACCCGACTCCCCGGTCGCCGAGGTCGAACACCCGGGCGGCGGCGACGCCGAGGATCACCCCAACCAACGGGGCGGGCACCTGGGGCACGAGGCGGCGTAACCCGAACACCACCGCCACGGTCGCCACCCCGACCAGGGCGGTGAGGCCGTGAATGTCGCCGAGGTTGTGGAGCACGGCGCCGAGCTCGGTGACGTAGTGATCCTCGTCGACATCCAACCCGAGCAACGGCTGGAGCTGGCTGACGAAGATGATCACCCCCGAGCCGAACACATAGCCGGCGAGGATCGGTCGCGACAGGAAGTCGGACAGGAAGCCCAGTCGGGCGACGAAGCCGACGACACACCACCCGCCGACCAGCAACGCCGTGAGCGCGGTCAGCTCGATGACGTCGTCGGAGCCGGTGGCGACCGAGGCCACCGCGGCGGCGCCCATGATCGCCACCGTGCCCTCGGCGCCCATGTTGAGATCGCGCGAGGTGCCGAACACGGCGTACGCCGCCAGCGCGGCAACCGCCACGTACAGACCGTGGACGGATGGCACTCCGGCCAAGGTGGCGTAGGCCAGCGATTGCGGCACGACGACCGCCCACACGGTCAGCGCGGCGCGCGAGTCGGCAACGCGGCTGTGACGCGCCCCATCGACGATGCTGAGGACCCCCGGGGCCAGCCGGCGCCACCGGGCGGGCTTGGTGTCGGTCTCCACGTTCCTCCCGAGATCGCGCCTGGGCGTGCGCCGACGGTGATCGGCAGCCGGGCGTGGGCGGGCGGCCCGGCCGGATCCGAACGGTAGCCGTCGGTCGACCACGACCCGGCGCCCCGGCCTCGGTCGACCACGACCTCACGTCGCGGTGGGGTCAAGAGGCCCGGTTCTCTGTGACGATTCACGCCATCGTTGGCGTGAATCGCATGTCAGAACCTCGACGCCGACCGTGGCGCGGGGGTCAGTCGAGGAGGCGGAGGCCGGAGGGCGACGTCGACGGCGGCGCCGACGGGAGCTCGACCACGAACTCGGTACGCCGAGCCGGAAAGAGATGCTCGCTGACGAGCACCGGCCGACCACCGGTGTCGGTGGTCAGCCGCTCGCAGCGCAGCACCGGCGAGCCGACGGGCACCACCAGCAGGTCGGCATCGGCCCGTTCGATCGAGTCGGCACCGATGGTCTGGGTCGCACCCCGCAGCTCGACGCCGAGCAGCTCGTAGAAGGGGCGGGCCTCGACGTCATCGCGCGACAACGACGCGCCCAACCCGGCGGGACACCACACCGTGACGATGGCGAACGGCTCCCCGTCGGCGAGGTTGAGACGCTTGACCCGAAGCGTGCAATCGGTGCCGAGCAGCCCGGCCACGTGGGCCGGGGGCGACGTGAACTCGAACTCGAGCACCCGTCGTTCGGCGCGGCGTCCGCTGGCTTCGAGCTGATCCTCGATCGTGCCCAGCCGGTCGAGCTCCTGACGCAGCGGCGCACCCGCGACGAACCAGCCGAAGCCCTGGCGGGCCCCGACCAGCCCGTCGTCACGCAGCAGCTCCAACGCCCGGCGCACGGTGACCCGGCTGACGGAGAACTCGGTCGAGAGCTCGGACTCGCTCGGCAGCAGCGAACCGGGCGCGACATCCTCCAGGCGGGCACGCAACTCGTCGGCGATGTCGAGGTAGCGAACCCGCCTCACCCGGGCGGCCCCTCGTCGATCAGCTCGATACGGTTGCCAAAGGGGTCATCGGTGTGGGCCCGGCGGACGCCGGGGATCTCGTCGGACCACCGGACGTCGAGACCGGCGGCGCGGATCAGCCCGTCGAGATCGTCGACGACGAGTGCAGGGTGGGCCTTGCGTGCCGGGCGGAAGTCGGATTCCACCCCCAGGTGCAGCTGCACCGGGCCGGCGGCGAACCAGCACCCGCCACGGGCCGCGAGGATCGGGGGCTTGGGCAGTTCGGCGAATCCGAGACGACCGACGTAGTAGGCGCGCGCCTCGTCCTCGGCCCCGACCGGCATCGACAGCTGAACGTGGTCGATCCCGCGCCACCGCCCAGCACCATCTCCATGAGACTCCACTTGTCTGATACTTGTCTGATTTGGGGACCGTTGCAACCCCCGACCCGAAGAGCGCTGACCGCCACGCGGGCGGCAGCTTGGTCGATTGTCTTCGGCTGGCTACCGTCCTGGCCGACGTCGAGTTCCTGGGGGTTCCATGTTCGATCGATCCAATGGTGCGCGCTCGCGCTGCGGCGGCGGGCGCCCCTGGCGGCCCGGTCGCTGGTCGGCGGCGCTGATCACCGGAGCGGCGCTCGCCGCCACGGTCGGTACCGTCGACACGGCCCGGGCCCAGGACGACACCGCGCCGGCCGACGAAGGCGAGCCCGCCCCCGGCGGCCGGTTGGTGTACGGCGTCGAGGCCGACACCGCCAACGCATGGGCGACCTATCGGGCCTCGTACGCCCCTGCGGGCTACGTGGTGATCTCGACGATCACCGACCCGCTGTTCCTACCCAACGAAGCCGGAGAGTCGGTGCTGGTGCTGGTCGAGACCGCCGAGCCCAACGAGGACTTCACCGAGTGGGCCTTCACCCTGCGCGAGGGCATCACCTTCCACGACGGCACCCCGTTCGACGCCGCCGCCGTCAAGGTCAACATCGACGCCTGCCGCGCCGCTCCGCTGCCCAGCTCGGCGTTTGCGCCGATCACCGGTGTGGAGGCCGACGGCCAGGTGGTCACCATCACCACCGACGGCCCGTGGGTGTCGCTGCCGGCGTACTTCGCCACCAACCATCCCTGTAGCTACATGCTGTCGGGCGAGTGGCTCAAGACGCTGCCCGACCTGCCCCAGCGCGACCCGGAGAGCCCGGTGTACGACCCCGAGATCGAAGCGCTGCCTGCCGACGGGAATCCGGCCGCACCGGTAGGGCTCGGCGCGTTCGTGTTCGAGAGCTACACCCCGGGCAACGGCAACTCGGTGGTCGCCACGCGCAACGAGGACTACTGGCGCGGCGACGGCGACCACGCCACCGGCGAGGGCTTGCCGTATCTCGACGAGGTGGAGATCGTGGTCGCCGTCGACATCGACTCGCGCTCCAACGCGCTGCGCTCGGGCGAGTTCGACATCATCCACACCTCGAACTCCGACGAGATCGGCGCGTTCCTGGACGACGACGGCTTCGAGACCCACACCAGCAACACCTTCGCCGAGACCAACTACCTGATGATCAACGTCGCCCAGGGCACCAACGAGGTCACCGGCAACGAGCTGGACCCCGAAGGCGTCAATGCCGACAGCCCGATGCTCTACGCCTCGTGCCGACGGGCCCTGGCGCATGCCATCGACTACGAGCGATACAACGAGGACCGCAACGGCGGCCTGGCCACGGTCGCCAACGGACCGTTCCCGCCCGGGTCGATCGGCTACCTCGACGACACCGGCTACCCGGCCTTCGACCTCGACGCCGCCCGCGCCGAATTCGCGACCTGCCAGGAAGACACCGGCCAGCAGCAGATCTCGTTCCGGTTCAACACCACCAACGACGCGTTCAACGTCGAGTCCCACACCCTGGTGCTGTCGATGTGGCAGGAGGCCTTCGGCGACGATCTCACCGCCACGATCGAACCGATCGAACAGGGCCAGTACATCGGCCTCGCCATCGTGGGCGACTTCGACGTGTTCTACTGGCGGAGCCACAGCGGCTCGGACCCCGATCAGCAGCGCCGCTGGTGGCACCCCGACAACGCCCGCCCGCTGGGTCAGGTGGCGACCAACTTCGGCCGGATCGTGGACCCCGTCATCCAGGAGAACCTCGACACGATCCGCACCGACGGCGACCCCGATGCCCGCCGCGAGGCGGCCGAGACGATCAACCGACAGTTCGGGTCGGAGGTCTACAACCTCTGGCTCGACTGGGCCCTGTGGGGCATCGTCACCGAGCCAGAGGTCAACGGGGTGGAGACCAATGCGCTCCCCGACGGCACCGACGGCCCGGGGCTCTACTTCGGCGGCCGCCACCAGATGAACCAGCTCTGGTGCGACGGCGGCGACTGCGGCTGAGATCATCCACCGTGACGGGTGGGGACGCCATCCCCGCCCGTCAGGATCGGTTGTTCCGCTCCGCCCGCCGACGCCGGACCCTCGTGCGCATCGCGGCCACGGCGACACGCTCGCCCGGGGTGAGGGCCGGGTCGGCCAGCCGGTGGTCGCATGCGGCGGCAAGATAGGGCTCGATCAGCCCGTGGCCCCGCAACCTGCGGAACGCCGCCACGAACAAGCGTTGCCCGAGCCGTTCCACCACCGACGTACCGACCTCCGAGGTCGCTCCCAGCACGACCGTCAGCGCGGCGTCAAAGCCGGCCGGGCCGCCCGCAGCGTTGGTCCAGTCGATGACCGTCGGCCCGACCGGCGACATCAACACGTTCATCGGGTGCAGATCGAGGTGCAACACGCTGTGACGCTGCGTCGGCGACGCGCTGGAGGCCAGCATCCAGTCCGGCGCCTCGACGGCCGCGATCTCGCGTTGGAGCCGGGACAACAACCGGGCGAACTGCGGCAGCATCCAGGGCGCGGCGCCAAGCGCCTCGAGCATCGTCGGGCCATCGATCCGCTCCATCACCAAGTCCGGTCCGTCGGCCCGTCGGACCGCCGGCACCCGCACCCCGGCTGCGGCCATCATCGCCATCACCCGCGCCTCGTAGCTCGCGTCGCGGTCGGCTCGGCGATACCGGCGCAGCACCGTTCCGTCGCCAAGGTCGTAGACCTCGGCGGCGCGCCCGCTCCCGAGCAGCGGGCCGGGCGGATGGCGCGGGTCGGCTGGCTCGCCCACGGGTGCGGACCCTACGGGATGGGCGCGTGCGGCCCGTCGCCGAGACGGTCTCGACGGGCCCGGAGGTGGGCCCGTTCCGCCTCGTTGGCACAGCGAGCGATGGCCCGGCCGTACTCGTCGCGCGCCCCGACGATGTCGCCATCGCGCCCCAGCAGCGTCGCTCGCACCGCCGCCAACCGGTGACCGCCCGCGAGCGCCGGGTCAAGACCGTCGAGCAACGCCAAACCCGCCGCGGCGCCGTCGAGCTCGGCCACCGCGACCGCCCGGCTGAGCCGCACGACGGGCGAATCGGTCAGCGCCTCCAGTTCGGCATAGCGCGCCGCGATGGTTGCCCAATCGGTGTCGACGGCAAGCTCGGGGCGAACGTGCTCAGCGGCGATCTCCGCCTGCAACCGCAATGACTCGGCGTATCCCCGGGTCGGCGCCAGCCGAGCCAGCAGCGCCAGGGCGGCGGCGATCTCGTCGTGGTGCCATCGGGAGCGGTCCTGCTCGGCGAGCGTCACGAGACGGCCATCGAGCACCCGGGCATCGCGCCGAGCGTGCTGGAACCCGACCAGCGCCAGCAGCGCTCCCGCGACCGCTGATCGTGGGACCAGTCGGTGCAGTACCGCGGCCAACTCGACCGCCTCGCCGGCGAGGTCAGCGCGCAGCAGATCAGCGCCCGCGCCGGGCTGGTACCCAGCGGTGAACGCCAGATAGATCGTCGCGCCGACCGCGTCGAGTCGATCAGCGAGCTCGTCGTGTGCGGGCTGGGTGAGCGGGATGCCAGCAGCGACGATCTTGCGCTTGGCCCGCGTCAGGCGGGCGGCCATCGTCGACGTCGACACCAGGAAGAGCCGGGCGATCTCGGCGGTCGGGGTCCCGATCACCAACCGGAGCGCGAGCGCCGGGCGGGCATCGGCGGGCACGGCCGGGTGGCAACACAGCAGGATCATCTGCAATCGCTCGTCGGGCAGATCGCCGTCGATCTCCGCGGGTGGCGGCACCCACCCGGTCCCGGTGGCCAACCGGGAAACGACCCGGCCGCTGACCGCTTCGGCTCGCAAACGGCCGACGACCCAACGCCAAGCCGTCGTGTATAACCACCCGGCGGGGTTGTCGGGGACCCCGTCGACGGGCCAGCGCTCGGCGGCGCGGGCGAACGACTCGGCCAGCGCATCCTCCGCCAGATCGAGACGCCGGGTACGCGACACCACCAACGCGAGCAGCCGTCCCCACTCGCTCCGGTGAGCGGCGGTGATCGCCTCGTCGGCCGGGCTCACCCGACGTCGAGCACCGGACGGATCTCGATGTCGTAGGCCGGCAGGATGCGGCACATCTCGATCACCGTGTCGAGATCGGGCGCCTCGAGAACGTAGAACCCGCCGATGTGCTCGGCGACCTCGGCGAAGGGTCCGTCGGTGATCGACAGCTCGCCACCCCGGGTGCGCAGCGTCGTGGACGTCGACCCGTCACCGAGGGCTTCCTCGGCGACGATGGCGACATCGGCGCGCGCCTCGCACGCCTCGCTGAAGGCCATGTGTTTGGCCATGCCCTCCTCCTGCTGTTCGGGGGTCAGCTCCTCCCACGTCGCCATCTCGCCGTAGCTCGCGAGCAACACGAAGTACTTCATCACGGTCCCTTTCCGTCGCCCCGCGGGTCAGAGCGACACCATGATGACGCTCCCGTCGGGCGCGATTCGACATCCGGCATGGGATTTTCAACTTGTATGAAAGTTGTATAGTTTGGTGTCGAGGCCCGGACCCGCGAACGTCGAGACGCTCCAACCGGTGGCGATGCGACAAGATCGCGGACACCGGGCCCCCGATTCGACCCGTCACCACTGCTCCCCGGAGGGACTATGGCCACCGTCACCGCTTCCACCCCGATCGAACTCGTCGAGGGCGTGTACGCCTCGCTGGCCGAGCGCGTCGCCCTCGGGCGCCAACGGCTCGGACGCCCGCTGACGTTGACCGAGAAGATCCTCATCAACCATCTGACCGACCCCCACGGACAGCAGATGGAGCGCGGCCAGAGCTACGCCGATTTCCGCCCCGACCGCGTCGCCATGCAGGACGCCACCGCCCAGATGGCGCTGCTCCAGTTCATGACCGCCGGTCTCCCCGAGGTCGCCGCCCCCTCGACGGTCCACTGCGACCACCTGATCCAGGCGAAGGTCGGCGCGTCGATCGACCTCGGCGTCGCCATCGACACCAACGAAGAGGTCTACGACTTCCTCCGTTCGGTCTCGGCCCGATATGGCCTCGGGTTCTGGGGGCCGGGCAGCGGCATCATCCATCAGGTCGTGCTGGAGAACTACGCCTTCCCGGGCGGGATGATGATCGGCACCGACAGCCACACCCCCAACGCCGGCGGGCTCGGCATGGTCGCCATCGGCGTCGGCGGCGCCGACGCCGTCGACGTGATGACCGGGTTCCCCTTCAACGTCCGCTGGCCCAAGGTGATCGGCGTCCGTCTCACCGGGTCGCTGTCGGGCTGGTCGAGCCCCAAGGACGTGATCTTGGAGGTCGCCCGGATCCTCACCGTCGAGGGCGGGACCGGCGCCATCGTCGAATACCACGGTCCCGGCGCCGACTCGATCTCGGCCACCGGCAAAGGGACGATCTGCAACATGGGCGCCGAGATCGGCGCCACCACGTCGCTGTTCCCTTACGACCAGAACATGGCGCTCTACCTCAAGGCCACCGGGCGCGAGGCGATCGCGGCAGCCGCCGACGGCGTCGCCGAGCATCTGCGCCCCGACGACGGCGCCACCTACGACCAACTGATCGAGATCGATCTCGATCAGCTCAAGCCGCAGATCAACGGGCCGCACTCCCCCGATCGCGCCCACCGCGTCGGCTCAGCCGTCGGCGCCGCGGCGGCCGAGAACGACTGGCCGCTGGAGATCTCGGCCGCCCTGATCGGTTCGTGCACCAACTCGTCCTACGAGGACATCACCCGCGCCGCATCGATCGCCCGTCAGGCTTCGGCCAAGGGGCTGACCGCCAAGACCGACCTGTTGATCACCCCCGGCTCGGAACAGATCCGCGCCACGATCGAGCGTGACGGGCTGCTGGCCGATCTCGAAGCGGTCGGGGCCACGGTGCTGGCCAACGCCTGCGGCCCGTGCATCGGTCAGTGGTCGCGCCCGGAGTCGATCACCGGGCGGCCCAACACGATCGTCAACTCGTACAACCGGAACTTCCCCAAGCGCAACGACGGCTCGGC
>JBKEAH010000184.1:0-18442 GCA_047972065.1 Desertimonas sp. | reverse complement strand
CGCGGCCGGTGCAGGCGCGGGTTCGGGCGCCGCGGCCGGGGGCGACGGTGCGACGGGCGGCTCGGGGGCCGGTGCGGGCGGCGGCTCCGGCGGCGGCTCCGGTGCGGAGGCGGGCGTTTCGGCGGCGGGAACGCCACCGCCGTCGCCGACCACCGCGATCACGGCGCCGACCTCGATCGTGTCGCCCTCTTGGGCTCGGATCTCGGTCAACGTGCCGGCGACCGGCGAGGGCACCTCGGTGTCAACCTTGTCGGTCGACACCTCGAACAGCGGCTCGTCGGCGGCGACCATGTCACCGACCTGCTTGAACCACTGGGTGATCGTTCCTTCGGTGACGGTCTCACCGAGCTGGGGCAGCGTCACGTCGGCCATTGGTGTCTCTTTCGTCCTGGTGATCGATGGTCGGTGGCCGGTTCAGCCGTTGAAGTTGCGACCGGTGAGGGTCATGACGGTCTCCCCGAACAGCTCGGTGAGGCTGGGGTGTGGTTGGATTAACTCGGCGACCTCGTCGACGGTGGCGTCCCAGTTGACCGACAGGTAGCCCCCACTGAGCTGCTCGGTCACCCAAGGCCCCACCATGTGGACACCGAGGATGCGCCCGGCCCGACCGTCGGCACCCTTTTCGGCGATGATCTTGCAGATCCCTTCGGTCTCACCCAGGATCTTGGCCCGGGCGTTGAACTTGAAGGGGTGTTTGGCGACGACGACGTCGTGGCCGGCCTCCTTGGCCTCGGCCTCCCCCGGTCCGGCGAAGGCGACCTCGGGGTGGCAGTAGATCGCCCACGGCACCCGGTCGTATTGCACCGGCAGCGCGACCTCGCCCAGCGTTTGCTTGACCACCAGGATCGCCTCGGCGTAACCCACGTGGGCCAGCTGCGGGGTGTTGATCAGATCGCCGACCGCGTACACACCGGGCTCGCCGGTCCGGCAGAACTCGTCGACCACCACGAAGCCGCGGTCGTCGACCACCACGCCGGTGCCCGCCAGGCCCAACTCATCGGCGTAGGGCCGCCGGCCGACCGACACGACCACGGCGTCGACGTCGAGATGCTCCCCGTCGCCGAAGTTCACCGTCGTGCCGCCGTCGTCACGCGGGGTGTGCCCGTTGACCATCACGCCGGTGCGGATGTCGATCTGCTTCTTCTTGAAACTGCGCACGACGACGTTGGCGACGTCGCCGTCGAGACCGGGCAGGATCTTGGGCAACCCTTCGAGGATCGTCACCTGCGCGCCGAGATCGGCGAACGTCGAGGCGAACTCGCAGCCGATCGCGCCGCCACCGATGATGGCGACCCGCGCCGGGATGTGGTCGAGCTCGAGCAGCTCGTCGCTGGTCAGGATCGGCCCGCCGCGCTCGAAGTTGGGGATCAGTCGGGGGACCGAGCCGCTGGCCAGGATGATGTTGTCGCCGCGGATCTCGATCCGTTCGCCGTCGTCGCCGGTGACGGTCACGGTCTTGTCGGGGCCCAGCGAGCCACTGCCCGCGTAGACCTGCACCTTGCGACCCTTGCACATCGCGACGATCCCGCCGACGAGCTCGTCGACGATGCGCTGCTTGCGCGCCTGGGTGACGGCGAAGTCGATCGAGGGCGCACCGGTGTTGACGCCGAAATCGGCCGCGTGGGCGACGTGGCGGTGCACCGCGGCGGTCTCGAGGAACGCCTTGGCCGGGATGCACCCTCGGTTGAGGCACGTCCCGCCGACGCGGTCCTTCTCGACCATCGCCACCTTGACACCGGCCGACGCGGCGTACAGGGCGGCCGAGTAGCCACCTGGCCCACCACCCACCACCACGAGATCGAACTGCTCGGCCGTCGGGATCACCTCTTCAGATCGGGGCCGACTGATCGGCCGGTTCGGAACCACGCGGCGCGCTCGACGCCTCGCGTCGACACCGTAGCGCCGCGCCCTCACCCCACGTTCAGGCGGTGACCAGGTCCCATCGAATCTGCTCGCCGCCACGACGCAGGACCAGCACCCGGGTCGTTCCCGGCTCCGGCGGCAGCGTGAACACGAGCGTGCAGCGTCGGGCGGCGACCGTCACCGCCCGACAGACCGCCGGATCGGTGCCCGCGATGTCATCGGCGGCACCGACGGGCCCGCTCGGGGTGACCAGCGTGAACCCGCTGGCGGCGTCGTCGTCGTCGACCCCACCGAGCTCGACGATCACCTCGACGCGATCGTCACCGTCGACGAACGAGTCGACGGCCACGTCGAGGTCACCGACGGTGGCCTCGACGCCGAGGCCGATCGGCTCGGCCGGTTCGTCCTGACCGGCGAGCTGAATGAACAGCGCCGCGCCGGCGACCAGGATCGCGACGCCACAGGCGACGGCGAGCAGCAGCAACGTTCGGGTGCGCACCGTCGCCCGTCAGCCGTGCAGGCAGTCGTAGAAGCGATCCTGGTAGTCGGGATCCTCGTCGCTGGCGACGTAGCGGTTGCGTCCTTCGAGACACTCCGGGCGCAACGCGTCGGTCGGGATCTCCCACTCGCCGAGCTCGCCGGCGTCGACCAGCCGCTGGAAGCAGGCATTGGCCTGCTCGACCATCGCCACGAACTCGGCGTCGCTGAGCTCGTAGTAGCCGAAGGCCCAGAAGACCTCGGCCATCCCGCACTGCGGGAACCTCATCTCGGCAGGCACACGTTGGGCGTCCAGCCGTCCCTGGGCGACCAGGTCGGCGAAGCAATCGACGGCCGACGTGGCGTCCGGCGCGCGGTAGCAGTCGGCCTGCGGGCTGTCCTCGAAATCGGTCGTGTCGGGGTCGTCGGGCACGATGGTGGTGTCGACGGTGGTCGTCTCCCCCCCGTCGAACACGGTGTCGATGTCGAGCCCCTGGGCGTCCAACTCCTCGACGAGATCGACGAGGGCGCGCCCGGCGTCTTCGATCTCGTCACGATCGATCGCCCGGAGAACGGCCAGCGTCTGCTCGGCACCGGTGGCCATCGGGCTGAGGAACCAGGTGCCATCGACCCGCTTCATGATGATCCCGGGGTTCTCATAGTCACCGAACAGGCCAGTGAAGACGTCCAGCATCTCCCGGGCCTCGGGGGGCAGATCGGCGGTGTCGAGGGCCTCGTCGTTCAGCTCACAGCTGTCGATGGACCCTTCACCGGGCACCTCGATGGTGAGACAGCCGTCCTCGTAGGCGAAGGGAACGACGTCCCCGCCGCCTTCGAGCTGCCCACCGAGATAGGTCAGCGTGATCGAGGCGGTGTCACCGTCGACCGAGGAGTCGTAGGCCGCTTCCTCGAGACGGATGTCCAGCGCCACCCGGTCGAGCTCGCGCTGCGCGTCGGCGAGGAACAGCGGTGCGTACCGCTGGAGCGCCTCGAACTCGTTGGGGTTGAGCGAGGCGATCATCCCCTCGAGATCAAGCGCGGAGATCGCGTCGAGGAACTCGTCGAAGGCGTTCTCGGGGCTGTCGCCACCGGTCGGCTCGACCCCGTCGGTGGGGATCGACACCTCGTCGTCACCGTCGAAGGCGAACCCGCTGCGGACCTGCTCGGCCGCCGAGTAGAACAGGCTCACGTACCAACGTCCGTCCTGCTCGACGACGGTGATGGGGACGTCGAACGCCTCCGGGTCGGTCTCGGCGTCGAGCTCGGACAGGTCGGCGTCGGTCGGCAGGTTGTCGAGGATGATGTCACCGAGCGGCACGGCCTCGCCGTCCACGGAGGCGCTGATCGCTCCCGCGACCCGCAGGTTGGCGATGTCGTCGACGTTGGTCGGCTGGACCTCGACCGCCTCATCGTCGATCACGATGTCGACACCCGAGAGTTGCGACAGCGACGCGTCCTCGCTGAGCACCTCGACGCGCCGCAGCTCGTCCACGAGCTCGGACATCGGCTGGCGCATCGTCTCGCGCTCACCGGGCAACAGGACGTCGACCATGCCCAGCACGTCCTCGTTCTCCAGCGCATCGAGCAGCGCCAGGCCGGCCTCCTGTGGTGACGCGGCCCCGCCGGCGTTGGCGTCGTCGTCCCCCAACCGGGTGATTCCAAAGACCCCGGCAGCGATGATCAAGACGGCCCCGACCGCCAACGCGACCACCCGACGAGGCGACCGCTTGCCCCGCCCATCGGCGGCGCCCGGTGGGGCCGCGCCGTCTCGGGGTCCCTGGGGACTGCCAAAGGGTGGGGCCGCGGCCGGCGGTCCAGGAAACGGCGGGGCCTGTCCCGCCGCTGGCGGGCCACCGCCGGGTTGGGGGGCCTGCCACGTTCCGCCGTCGCTCACAGCATGCTCCTATCGTCGTTCATCTCAGCCGGGGAGGGTACTGACGACGAACGGCCCCCGACGGGAGCATCGACGTCCGGCGTCGTAACGTCTCTGACGTGCGCATCGTGGTCTGTGGTTCCACCGGTCTCATCGGATCGGCGCTGACCACCCACCTCGCTGCGGCCGGCCACGACGTCGTCCGTCTGGTCCGGACCGCCCCCACCGGGACCGATGTCGGTTGGGATCCCGCCAGCGGGGCACTCGACGCCGCCGTGATCGACGGCGCCGACGCGATCGTGAACCTCTCGGGTGCCAGCATCGGCGGGCACCGCTGGACCGACCCGTATCGGCGGACCCTACGCGACAGCCGGACCGCGCCGACCAGCCTGCTCGCCGACACGATCGCCCGGGTCGGCGGCACCGGCAAGGTGCTGCTGTCGGGCTCGGCGATCGGCGCCTACGGCGACCGCGGGGACGAAGCGCTGACCGAGGCGTCGGCTCGCGGAACCGGCTTTCTGCCCGACCTGGTCGCGGCGTGGGAGGGGTCCACCGCCGCCGCCGCCCGCGCCGGGGCGCGCGTCGTGCACCTGCGCAGCGGGATCGTGCTCGACGCGTCGGGCGGGGCGCTGGCCCGGATGCTGCCACCGTTCCGGTTCGGTCTCGGTGGGCGGTACGGCGACGGGCGACAGTGTATGAGCTGGATCTCGCTCGACGACGAGGTGCGCGCCATCGTGCACCTGCTGTCGTCGAACGACGAGGGACCGGTCAACCTGACGGCGCCGCATCCGGTGCGCAACGCAGATTTTGCGGCCACATTGGGTGCCGTCCTGCGCCGTCCGGCTGTGATTCCCGTCCCGAAGTTCGCTTTCCGGTTGCTACTGGGGCGCGATCTGGCCGAGAATCTACTGTTTCACGGCCAGCAGGTCGTGGGTAGCGCTCTCGTCAACGCCGGGTTCAGGTGGAACCACCCATCGTTGCGGGAGGCGTTGCTGGCGGAGACATGAAGGGAAGGACGACGTAGTGGTGGATGCGGTGGACACTGTCGATGTGGTGAGTTGGCTCGACGAAGGAGAGATGGCGGCGTGGCGCGCCTTCATCGAGACGGTCCACGACCTGTTGCGGGCCCTCGAGAACGACCTGGCCGAGGAGTCCCTGACGTTGGGCGACTACCAGGTGTTGGTGTATCTGGCCGAGGCCGAACGGCCGTTGCGGATGAGTGATCTGGCGTCGCGCCTGCAGTTGACGCCGAGCGGGCTCACCCGACGCCTCGACGGTCTCGTGCGCTCGGGTGACGTCGAGCGAATCCCCGACGAGCAGGATCGCCGGGTGATGTTGGCGCAGCTGACCGAGCGCGGCCACGAGCGCTTGCAGGAGGCCGCTCCCCAGCACGTGCGCAGCGTGCGCGAGCGCTTCCTCGAGCCGTGCGATTCCGACGATCAGCAGGCCCTCGCCCGGGCCTTCCTGGCGATGCGAGAGCGCCTCAACGGCGACGAGGCCAACGGCAACGGCACCAACGGCACCAACGGCACCAACGGCAACGGCACCAACGGCAACGGGGCCAAGGGTGATGCCGACGGCACGAACCACAACGGAACCCACCGGGTCCCGGTGCGCGGCGGCCCCAGTCGGCTCCAGTGAGCCCGCCGCCGATGCTTGACGCCGAGCCGGCCGGTGGTGTCGATCAGGTCGTGTAGTCGGCGTTGATCCGCACGTAGCCGTCGGTCAGGTCGCAGCCCCACACCGTCGACTCCCCCTCGGAGATGCCCAGCGTGACATGGATCAGCACCGTGTCGCCGCGCAGATAGTCGCTGAGCGCGGCGAGATCGCCGTCATCGACCCGTCGGGGAAAGACCTCGTGCTCGCCGAAGCGGATGACCACCGCATCGGGGTCGATGTCGGTGTCGTCCTCGCATTTCCCGATCGCCATCGCCACCCGACCCCAGTTGGGGTCGGCGCCGTGCACCGCCGTCTTGACCAGGGGCGAGTTGACGATCGCCTTGGCCACCCGCTTGGCCTGGACGTCGTCGCGGGCGCCGTCGACGCGCACCTCGATCAGCGTCTCGGCGCCCTCGCCGTCGCGGGCGATCTGGCGCGTGAGGCTCGCGCAGACATCGAGCATCGCCGCTTCCAGCGCGACGAGATCGACGGGACCGGCGGCACCGCTGGCCAGCGCCACGGCGGTGTCGCTGGTCGAGGTGTCGGTGTCGACGCTCACACAGTTGAACGTGCGTTCGACCACCGAACGGAACACCCGGTCGAGGGCGAGGTGGTCGATGTCGGCGTCGGTGAGGATGACGGCGATCATCGTGGCCATGTTCGGCTCGATCATGCCGACCCCTTTGGCGATCCCGGCGACCGTCGCAGGACCGGCGCCGACCACTGCCGTCGCCGTCTTGGGGACCGTGTCGGTGGTCATGATGCCGCGAGCCGCAGCGAGCAGATCGGTGCCGACCAGCCGCGATGGCATCTCGCCGAGACCGGCGATCATCCGCTCGATCGGGTACCGCCGCCCGATCACGCCGGTCGAGGCGATCAGCAGATCGGTCGGCTGGGCGTCTATCCGGCCGGCGACGGCGGCGAGCACTCGCCGGGCATCCTCGGCGCCGTCCGGCCCGTTGGCCACGTTGGCGTTCTTGGAGACGACCACGACGCCGCGAGCCGTGCCCGACGCGAGGTGGTCCCGGCTGATCGTCACCGATGGCCCGGCGAAGCGCGAGCGGGTGAACATGCCCGCCGCCGCCACCGGGTGGTCGGCGGCGATGACCACCAGATCGTCGGTGGTGTCCTTGACCCCCAACGAGGTGACGAACACCCCGAACCCGGCCGGCGCGGTCACCACTACTTCGGAGGCATGCGGATGCCACCGTCAACGCGGATCGTCTCGGCGTTGAGGTAGCTGTTGGTGACGCACTCGATGACGACGCTGGCCAACTCCTCGGGGTAGCCGAGACGCTGCGGGAACAGCACGCCCTTCTGGAGGTTGGCCTTGAACGCCTCGCTGTTGTCGCCCTCGCCGTAGATCGGCGTGTCGATCAGCCCCGGGGCGACCGTGTTGACCCGCCCCCCGACGGCCGCGAGGTCGCGGGCGACCGGGAGGGTCATCCCGACGACGCCGCCCTTGGAGGCCGAGTAGCTGGCCTGGCCGATCTGGCCGTCGAAAGCGGCGACCGACGCGATGTTCACGACCGCCCCGCGCTCGCCGTTGGCAAGCGGCTCGGTGGTCGACATCGCGGTGGCGGCGAGCCGGATGCAGTCGAAGGACCCGATGAGGTTGATCTGGATGACCTTCCTGAACGCGTCGAGGTTGGCGGCCGAGTCGTAGCTGCCGTCCTTGCCCACGGTGCGCTGGGCCCACCCGATGCCGGCCGAGTTGATCAGCACCCGCACCGGACCCATCGACTTGGCCATCTCGACGGCGTTGACGATGTCGTCGGTGTTGGTGACGTCGACCTTGGCGAATGCTCCGCCGATCTCGTCGGCGAGCTCGCGGCCCTTGTCCTCTTGCAGGTCGGCGACGACGACCTTGGCGCCCCGCTCGGCCAACAACCGGGCGCTCGCCGCCCCGATGCCGGACGCGCCGCCGGTGACGATTGCACTCGCTCCTGAGATCTCCATGGCGCCGGACGATACGGGACCGCCGCGCCGTCGGCCTAACCGCGGCCTCACCGACCCGACGTCTCCGTCATGATTGGTCGCCGTCATGTTTGGTCGCCTCGCCGACCGGCTCGGCTCCTCAGCGCAGGCGCAGCAGCGGATCGCGCACCCGCAACCGCGCCGGCAACAGCTGTTGGATCTGGAGCAGCGCACGAAACCGCCGCGGGTCGTCGATCAGCGCCAGCTTCCAGCGCGAGGTGCCATCGCGCCGTTGCAGCCCGAAGTGCCGTATCGCAGCGCGTGCTTCGATGGCTGCGGCCCAGTCCCCCTCCGAGACCGCTCGCACGTAGTCGTCGACCGAGACGCGAAAGAAGCGGGGCGCCACCAGGTCCCTGAAGTAGTAGCGGTTGAGGCGACGGTCATCGGGCACGTCACGGCGCAGCTTGTCACTGAAGCGCATCCGCGACGCGGCGAAGGTGGTGTTGGCCGAGGAACTGGTGGCGTGCACCCGGAAGCCCGCCAACGAACGATCGATGAAGACCATCGTCCACCCCGAGCGAAAGCACCGCACGAAGAGATCGTCATCCTCGTAGCCCCGCAGCGACGGGTCGAACCCAGCCAGATCGTCGAAGGTCGTCCGGCGGATCACGCTGGTCGTTGGCAGCACCATCAGATCGCCGGCCAGGCACGCGGCCAGCGACCGCTTGGGGTGCTCGATCCCGTGTTCGTCGAGGAAGCAGCACGTCACGGTTCGTCCGACGGCGTCGATCTCGTCGAAGTCGGAGTACGACCACCCGACGTCGGGATCCTCGAACGGCGGCAGCAGCATCTCGAGGTGGCGGCGGTGCCACCGGTCGTCCTGGTCGAGAAAGGCGAGCACCTCCCCCTTCGCCACCGCCACGCCATGGTTGCGGGCCGCCGACTGCCCGGCGTTGGCCTGATGGACCACCCGGATCGGGAACGGCGCGGTCAGATCGGCAAGCGCAGCGAGACCATCGGTCATCGTCGACCCGTCGTCGACGATGATCAGCTCGTCGGGGGGACGGGTCTGGGCGATGACGCTCCCCACGGCATCGCCCAGGTGCTCGCCACCGTTGTAGAACGGCATCACCGCGCTGACCGTCAGCGCGTCGGGCGACTCGGTCGCGACGGCACGGTCGCCTTCGCCCGGATCACCGGGGCTCACTGGGCGCCTTTCACGGCGGTCACCGGCGACGGCCGATCGGCGGCGACCAGGTCAGCATGTCGGCGGGCGAGCCCGGCCAGTTCGTCGCCATGGTCGTCGCCGACACCGACGGCGTCGGCGACGACACGATCGAAGCCGTTCCGAGCCTCCTCGATCCGGCCACGACGCCAGTCCAGCAGAGCCTGGCTGAAGCGGGCATCGAGCGCCGCCCGGCGGGCGTCGTCGTGGTCGATCGGCGCCCGTGCGACCAGTCGTCCCGGGTCGCCGGCGATGAGATCGGCGACGTCGAGATGCCCGCCGGCGACCAGATCGGTGAAGGCCCGGCCGATGGTGGCGACCGTGGCCGGGTCGGCCCCATCCGGGTCGGCCGCCACCAGCTCATCGAGCGCGGCGACGACCGCGCCGGGCGGCTCGGGGTCGCGGGCCAGCGCCAGCAAGCGGTGTCGGCGCGCCTGTTCGACCAGACGCACCGACATCGGGCTGCGACCCTGCGGCCCGCGCTCGGCGGCAGCCAGGGCGGCCGCGAAGTGCTCGGCCGCCCGGCCGGGCCGCCCGGCGTGGACCAGATCGAACATCCCGAGCGACAGGCGGAGGTCGGCCAGCACCCCCGGGAGCAAGCCGGTGGCGGGGACCGCGTCGTCGATGTCGAGGCCGTGGCGAGCCAACAACGCGGCGCGCGAGAACGGCCGGGCGACGGCCATCAACTCGTGATCACCACGCGCCGCGGCGATGCGCACCGCCCGCGACCACATCCCCACCGCCAGCGGCGAGTCGATCCGGCACTGCCGTCCCCGGGCCACGGCGTAGTCCGCCGCCAGCGCTTCGGGGTGAGGGTGGGGAGCCCGCCGCCGATCGACGCGGCCGGGACCGGCGAGCCCCGTGGCCCGCAGTACCGGCCCGTCGGCGCGGACCTCGACGTCGCAAAAACCCGCCCGGCCGAGGAGGTCGGCCAGCGAGCGGGCGGTGAACAGGCACACGTGGTCACCGGGCGACAGCACCGCCACGAGGGTTGGGAGGTCGTTGTCGGGGCGGACGAACTCTGCGTTGGGCGTGGTCAGGACCAACACACCGTCGCTCGTGAGCCTGGCTCGCAGCCCGCGCAGAAACCCGACCGGGTCAGCGACGTGTTCGAGCACCTCTGACGCCAGCGCCACGCCGAAGGGCGGCCCGACATCGGTCTCGGGTCGCAACAGCTCGGCCCGAAGATCGAGGCCGAGGTCGACCGCGCCACGTCGAGCTATCGGCGACGGGTCGAACCCGACGCCCACCCAGCCCCAGAGGTGTCGGGCGGCATCCAGGGCGAACCCGTAGCCGCCACCGATCTCGAGCAGCCGGGTACCGGGGGGCGCGTCGACGGCCGACAGCACCTCGATCATCGGCTCGATGCCGGCGAGGTGTTCCACGTAGTGGTCGACCCACTCGCCGTCGCTCAGCGGCGTCGGCGGCAGCTTCTCGAGCACCAGCGACTGGCAACGGTCACACCGCACCGCCTCGAGCGGCGCCACGCATGCCGGTGGACGCAGCGCTGTGACGACCCGCTCGCCGTCACCATCACCACCGCAGGCGGGACACGGCATCGGCAACGGCACCCGGCCGGCCCGCCAGTCGAGGACCCCCGGGTCGGGCGGCGGGCGCCAGGTACCCGGTGCCGGCACCTGATCGACAGCGCCGCTGGCGGTCGTCCAGACCGCCGCCGGGCCGAGACGCCGGGCCAACCAGTCGAGGTTGGTGGTCACCCGCTCCAGCAGCCCGGGGTTGGTTCCGAGATCGGTCCGGAACGCGAAGCCGAGGTGGGTCAGGTCGTCGTCGTCGAGGCGCGCTTCGATGGCCGCCCGGAACGCCGCCGGCTCGTTCCACGGCGCCAGCTCGATCGGGTTGAGCGCGGCGGGGAGCTCGACGAGGACGTCGGGTTCGCCACCGGGCCGGCCGGCGATGCGGAGAGGGTCGAGAAGATCGGGGACGTAGGCGTGGCGGGGCGCCTCACGCATGTCGCGGATCCAACCCGACGAGCGCTCGCCGGCGATGTGCTGGGTGATCGGCGGCGCCCCGGGCTCGACGGTGAGGTCGACCCGCACGCCATGAGCCACCCCGGCGGCGAACAGCCCGGGGGTCAGGTGCCGATCACCGGCGCGCATCGCGCGACACGGATGCCCGAAGGTCGCCACGAACGTCCGCAGCGAGACGTCGGCGCACTCGCGCATCCACTCGTCGTCGTCGTAGTCGACCACCCAGCCGGTCTCGGTCCAACGCCAGGCGTGGGGATGGACCCCCAACTCGTCGCCGCCGGCGGCCAGCCCGTCGAGCTCGGAGCGGTACCGCCGCGCGAGGGCATCGTGACGGCCGAAGCAACGCTCGATCTGAGGGTCCATGCGGACGTACCAGGTGGCCCGTACCGGGGCGCCGGCCGCCGACGCGAGCCGCGGACGCAGCCGCTCGAACCAGCGCATCACGACGGGTACCCCGCTCAGGGCGACCGGCGCGTCGACCGCCGGTGTGCGTTCGTCTGGTTCGATGTCGATGCCCACGAGCACCGGGAGACGATGCGACGGTTCGATGGCGTCACAGACTAGTTAGTCTGCGGTCCTCGTGACCGCTGACCGTGCGCTCGACCCGGCCACCCGCGCGGTGCTCGCGGGCCGGGGCCACCAAGGGTCCAGCCTGGCTACGCCGCTGTGGGGGACCTCGACGTGGCAGACCGCCGGTCTCGACGACACCCGACGACGGGCGACGGGGATGCGTGCGCCCGACTTCTACAGCCGCTACGCCAACCCGACCGTGCGCGCCTTCGAGGAAGCGATCTCCGCCGTGGAGGGGGCCGAGGACGCCTTGGCGTTCGGTTCCGGGATGGGTGCGCTGGCGAGCACCGTGCTGGCGCTGTGCTCGGCCGGCGACCACGTCGTGGCGCAGCGGCAGATCTATGCCGGCACCTCGGCGTTCCTGTCGGGGCCGTGCGCCCGCCTCGGCATCGAGGTCACCTATGTCGACGGCACCCAGCCGGGCGCGTTCGCGGCCGCCGTCCAGCCGGGACGCACCATGCTGGTCGTCGCCGAGTCGCCGTCGAACCCCCGTCTCGACCTCGTCGACCTCGACGACCTGGCCGCCACCGTGCGCGGACCGTTCACGCTTGTCGATGCGACCTTCGCCACCCCCGCCGGTCAGCAGCCACTGCGCCACGGCATCCACCTGTCGATGCACTCGGCGACCAAGGGGATCTGCGGGCACAACGACGCCACCCTCGGGGTGATCGCGGGCGACAAGGACCTCCTCGACGCCATCTGGGCTTACGGCGTGCTCCACGGTGCCGCCCCATCGCCGTATGACGCGCTCAACGCGCTGAAGGGGGTCCGCACGATGGCGTTGCGGGTGCGGGCGCAGGGGGACGCGGCACTGGCGGTGGCGCAGCGGCTCGCCGACCATCCGGGCGTGGCCGCGGTGCACCATCCGGGCCTGGCCGACCACCCCCAGCACGAACTGGCCGCCCGCCAGCTCACGGCATGGCCCGCACAGCTGGCCATCGATCTGCGCGGCGGGCTCGATGCTGCGCGCACGATGCTCGACCGGCTGCGGGTGGCGCGATCGGCCACCTCGCTGGGCGGGCCCGAGACGCTGGTGTGTCACTCGGCGACGTCGACCCATGTCGCGCTCGGCCCCGATGAACAGGCGGCGATCGGCATCACCCCCGGGCTGCTGCGGATCTCGGTCGGTCTGGAAGGCGTCGACGACATCGTCGCCGATCTCGAACAGGCGATCCCGGCCTGACCACGGCAGCAGCCCGATGAAGATCCTCCTGCTCACCCAGTACTACGCGCCGGAGGTCGGTGCCGCCCACGTCCGGCTACAGGCGATGGTGCGACGCCTCGTCGCCGCCGGGCACCAGGTGGAGATCGTCACCGCGCTCCCCAACCACCCCACCGGCGCGATCTACCCGGAATACCGCCGCAAGCTGATGGTCACCGAACGGCGCGACGGCGCGGTGGTGCACCGGGTGTGGGTGTTCGCGGCCATCGGGTCGGGGTTCAAGCGGATGCTGACCTTCGCCTCGTTCGCGGTGATGGCGCTGCTCGGGCTGGCCCGCGCCGAACGTCCCGACGTGGTGCTGGTCGAGTCCCCACCGCTGTTCGTGGCGCTGCCGGCGATGCTGTACCGACTGGTGCGTCGGGCCCCCTACGTGATGCTGGTCGCCGATCTGTGGCCGGACGCGGCGATCGACCTCGGTCTGTTGCGACCGGGCCGGTTGAGCGCGCTGCTCTACCGCCTCGAGGCGCGGGCCTATCGCCGCGCCCTCGCCGTGTGCCCGGTCACCGATCATCAGGTGGAGACGTTGCGCGGGGTCAAGGCGGTGCCGGCCGAGAAGGTCTTCTTGACCCCCAACGGGGTGGACACCGAACTGTTCTCTCCCGGGCCAGCCGACCCGGCGCATCGACGGCTGCTCGCGCCCAACGGTGAGGACGTCGTGCTCTACGCCGGCACCCACGGCTACGCCCACGCCCTCGACACCGTGATCGACGCCGCCAAGCGACTGGCGGACCGGCGGCCGAACGTCCGCTTCGTGCTCGTCGGCGAGGGCTCGGAGAAGGCGCGGCTGGCCGCTCGGGTGGTCGACGAACGGGTGACGAACGTGGCGATGATCGACCGGCAGCCGGTCGAGGAGATCGCCGCGATGATGCGGGCGGCGACGATCGGACTGGCCACCACCGTGCGCTCGGAGCTGTTCAGCGGGGCCCGCTCGGCGAAGATGTTCCCGGTGATGGCGTCGGGGATTCCGCTGCTGTACTCGGGCGTCGGCGAGGGGCCGCGCATCGTCGAGGCCGGCGGGGCCGGCGTGGTCACCACGCCCGAGGACGCCGCCGCGCTCGCCGACGCCGTCGAATGGTTGCTCGACCACCCCTCCGAGGCAGCCGAGATGGGCCGCCGCGGACGTCAGCTGGCGGTCGCCGAGTACTCGTGGGACGCGATCGTCGACCGGTTCCTCGACGAGCTCGAGGACCGGATGTGACGCTGCGGGTGCTGCAGGTCGGCGATGTCGCCGGGGTCGGACGTGCCCTGTCGATGGCGGTCGCCGAGCGAGCCGACATCCGCATCGACGACATCGAACCTCCCACCACGGCTGCTCGGGCGTCTCCGCTGCTCAAGGCGCTGGCGTGGCCGGTGCGCGCCGCTCGGCTCTGGTGGCTGGTCCGCTACGCCAGCCGTCACTTCCAACCCGACGTGGTGCACCTGCACTGGGCGCGCTACGCACCCTTCCTGCCGCGGCGGGTGCCGGTGGTGGTCCACGCCCACGGCAGCGACCTGCGTGGCCGCCGACACGGCCGGTGGTCGCTGGTCGACCGCGCCCTTCGACGCGCCGCGGTCGTGCTGGTCAGCACCCCCGACCTGCTCGACGACGCCCCGCCGGGGGCGCGCTATCTCCCGAACGCAGTCGACATCGAGACCTTCCGGCCGCCCCGGGAGCCCCCGGCGCCGGGTGAGCGGGTGCTGGTGTTCGCCCGTCTGAGCGAGGTCAAGGGGGCGGCGACCATCGCCGCCGCCGTCGCCACGCTGCTGGCCCGGCGGCCGTCGGTCGCCGTGACGGCCTTCGCCGGTGGAGCGTTGTCCGGCGATGTCGCCGCCGCCGGGGCGCGGCTGCGGCCCGAGTCGGCCGATCGCGCGGCGATGGCCGAGCTGGTCGGCGGTCACGATGTGGTCATCGGCCAGCAGCGGATCGGGGCGCTCGGATTGTCCGAGCTGGAGGCGATGGCGTGTGGGCGCCCCGTCGTCGTGGCGCTCCGTCCCGAGTGGTACCCGCCCGACCTCCCCGTGGTCGGCGTCCCCCCGGGCGACGCCGAGGCGGTGGCCGACGCCGTCGACACCATGATCGCCGACGTGACCGCTCGCCAGCAGCTCGGGCAGGCGGCCCGCTCGTTCGTCGAGCAGCACCACGACATCGACGTCATCGCCGCACAGCTGATCGAGATCTACCGTCAGGTCGCCGCCCGTGCGTGACCTCGCCCACGCGATCGACCGACGCCGGTCGGCGCTCGCGGCGACCAGCGTGCTGGCCCGTACCACCCTGGTGTCGGCGCTGGTGGCGTTCGGGTCGCACCTCGCGGCCTTCGTCCTCGGGGCCATCCACCACGGCGCCCCGTGGTGGTCGTGGCTGGTGATGATGCTCGCCGACGTCACCATCGCCGGTGGCGCGCTGATGCGCCCCGACCGGTTCCAGCTGCGCCGATTCGCCCTCCCGGCGGTGCTGGCGATCAGCACCAACCTGATCGTGCTGGCCCCGCTCCCGTGGGTGGGCGACAAGTACCAGCTGGTCCTGCCGGTCGAGACCGTGCCCGCGGTGGCCGCGGGCGTCATCGTGATGTGGCTGACCCTGACGCTGACACCGACGAGCCTCGCCGGTCGGGCCGGGCCCGGCCCGGCCGCCCGCCGGCGGCGTCGCCCGTTGGTGGTCGTGGGCATCATCGTCGCCGCCGTGGCGGTGTTCCCGCTGTGGCTGCGGACGCTCGACGGAATCCCGTTGCTCCGCCTGGTCGGTGGGGGCGGGTCGGTCACCGAGGATCGTCAGCGGGCGTTGCGCGAACTCGACTCCGGGGCATTGCGCCTCGCCGTCGGCACGCTGCGCAACGTGTACCTCGGCTTTGCCGCCGCCTGGTGTACAGCGGACTGGATCCGGTGTCGGCGCGACGACCCGCGCCGGGCCCGCCGCAGTCTGTTCGTGTTGACGATCGTGGTGGCGATCGCGGCGAGCTTCAGCCTCGTCACCACCGAGCGATCGTTGCTCGGCCAGCTGGTACTGGCCTGCGCGGTGGCCGGGGTCGTGGCGACCGCCCGCGGCCGGCTGACGGGCCGTATGACCGCCGGGCTCGTGGCCGCCGGGCTCGCGTTCCCGCTGTTCGTCGGGCTGCTAGTCACCTCCGGCTCCCCGCTCGAGCGTCTCGGCGCGGCGACCGCCGGGCTGCGTCGCCGCATCCTGTACCTGCCCAGCGACGTGATGCTGCACTACTTCACGGCGTTCCCCGCCACCGGCGAGCACATCGGGCTGTCGGGGACCCCAAAGCTGTCGCGTCTCGCCACCGGCGAGCCGTTCAACCTGCCCGGCTACATCTACGACGTGTACTACCGACGGGAGCTCACCGTCGCCGGGAACGCCAACGGCAGCTTCATCGGTGTGGGTTGGGCCAACTTTGGCAGCTGGGGCGTGGTGTTGTGGTGTGCGATGGCGGGCATCGGGGTGGTGCTGCTCGAGGGGTTCGTGCGCCGTCGTGGGCCGCGCGCCGCCGCCGCGCTGCGCGGGGTGTTCGTCGTGCAGCTCGGTCTGTTGACCCAGGCCGACCTGTTCCGCTCGGTCCTTTCGATCGCCCCCGGCGTGCTCGACCTCGTGATCGTGGTGTGGTTGGGCGAACGCGTGCTGTCGCGTCGTCGTGACCTCACCCCGGCGGCGCTGCGGTGGCGTCAGCGGGGCACGGCGGCGACGGCCAGCTGATCGACCAGATCGTTCATGCGGTCGCCGCTGTGGCCCTTGACCCACTCGAAGGTCACCGCCGCGTCGCGGACCAGCTCGATCAGCGGCCGCCATAGATCGGCGTTGGCCACCGGCTGCTTCTTGGCGTTACGCCATCCGTTGGCCTCCCAGCGCACCCACCAGCGGTCGCGGAAGCAGTTGACGACGTAGGTCGAGTCCGACACCACGTGCACCGGCTGCTCGGCGCCCAGCCGGCGCAGCGCATCGAGCACGGCGTAGATCTCCATCCGCTGGTTGGTGGTCGATCGATCACCACCCGAGCCCGACGGCTCGCCGGAGGGGGCGACCGCCCAGGCCCAGCCCCCAGGCCCCGGGTTCCCGGAGCAGGCGCCGTCGGTGTACACGGTGATCGGCCCGTCAGTCATGCGTCGGGCACGGTAGCGGGCAAGTTACCGACCGGTCCGGACCGCGAGGAGATCGCCGGGTGCGAGACTGGCGCCATGATCTTCGACGGCTACGTCCACCAGATCCCCGACACCGACCCCGGGGAGACGACGGAGTGGCTGGACTCGCTGGACGCGGTCATCGACACACACGGCAAGACCCGGGCGCGCTATCTGCTGAGCCGGTTGCTCGAGCGGGCCCGTGAGAGCCAGGTCAGCTTTCCGGCCACGGTCTCGACCCCGTACGTCAACACGATCCCGCGCGAGCAGGAACCGTGGTTCCCCGGCGACGAGCACATCGAACGGCGTATCCGGGCCTTCGTACGGTGGAACGCGGCGATGATGGTCGTCAAGGCCAACAAGCACGCCGACGGCATCGGCGGTCACCTCTCGACGTTCGCCAGCTCGGCCAGCCTCTACGAGATCGGCTTCAACCACTTCTGGCGCGGCAAGGACGACGGCAATGCCGGCGACCACATCTACATCCAGGGCCACGCCGCACCGGGCATCTACGCCCGGGCCTTCATGGAGGGCCGCCTGTCGGTCGACGACCTCGACCACTTCCGTCGTGAGATCGGCCGCGACGGTCACGGGCTGTCCAGCTACCCACACCCCCGGCTGATGGCCGACTTCTGGGAGTTCCCGACGGTCTCGATGGGGCTCGGCCCGATCTCGGCGCTGTACCACGCCCGCTTCAATCGGTACCTGCAGAACCGTCAGCTCGACGACACCAGCCAGAGCCGGGTGTGGTGCTTCATGGGTGACGGCGAGTGCGACGAGCCCGAGTCGCTCGGTGCGATCTCACTGGCGTCGCGCGAGCAGCTCGACAACCTGATCTTCGTCATCAACTGCAACCTGCAACGCCTCGACGGTCCGGTGCGCGGCAACGGCAAGGTGATCCAGGAGCTCGAAGCGGTGTTCCGAGGCGCAGGGTGGAACGTCATCAAGGTCATCTGGGGCTCGAAGTGGGACGAGCTGCTCGCCCAGGACAAGGACGGCGTGTTGCTCAACCAGATGAACACCACCGTCGACGGGCAGTTCCAGCGCTACTCGGTGGAGTCCGGCGAATACATCCGGGATCACTTCTTCGGGCCCGACCCCCGCCTGCGGCAGATGGTCGCCCACCTCGGCGACGACGAGCTGCGCAACCTGCCCCGCGGTGGCCACGACTACCGCAAGCTCTACGCCGCGTACAAGGCCGCGACCGAGAACCTGGGCAGCGGAGCTCCGACGGTGATCTTGTGCAAGACGGTGAAGGGCTGGACCCTCGGGCAGGGCTTCGAGGGGCGCAACGCGACCCATCAGATCAAGAAGATGACCAAGGATCAGCTCGTCGCCCTGCGCGACCGGCTCTACCTCCAAGACGAGATCCCCGCCGAGTCGATCGAGGCCGACGACCCGCCGTATTTCATCCCCCCCGAGGACTCGGTGGAGTTCCAGTACATGATGGAGCGCCGCCGGGCGCTGGGCGGGTCGCTGCCCCGACGCACCACCAAGGCCCGCCGGGCGTTGGAGCTGCCCGGAGACCGGCCCTTCGCCGAGCGTCCAGCCCTTGA
>JBKEAH010000182.1:0-3486 GCA_047972065.1 Desertimonas sp. | reverse complement strand
GGGTCTCGAACAGGTAGAGCAGCGCCCCGCCGTCGCCGCGTGGGCTCTGCCCGACCGACGTCGCCCGGAGGTGGTCGACCGATGCCGGCGGAAGCGAGGCGAGGTGCTGGGCGAGTTGGGCGAACCGCTCCTGCTGCTCCTGCCAGGTCACGCCGAGGTCGCCGAGGCAGACCTCACCGCTCTGCACCATCGAGGTGTGGCTCCACACGCAGCTGTGCTGGCTGTGAGGTGAGACCCTCGTAGTGGTCCAGTCGTTGTGCGACTCTCAAGCAGAGGAGCAGCAACGACATGACCAGGAAGCGCCGGCGGCACACGCCGGAACAGATCATCCGCAAGCTCGACGAGGGCCACCGCCAGCTCGCCGGGGGGATGACCCTTGATGAGGTGTGCCGCCATCTCGAGGTGGCCGAGTCGACGTGGCATCGCAGGCTCGCCCAGTACGGCGGGATGAAGGCCAACGACGCGAAGCGGCTCAAGGAGCTCGAGGCCGAGAACGTCCGGTTGAAGAAGCTGGTCGCCAACCAGGCGCTCGACATCGACATGCTGCGCGAGGTGGCGGAGGGAAACTTCTGACCCCGAACCGCCGCCGCAGCGCCGTGGGGATGCTGCGTGCCCGGTTCGGGGTGTCCGAACGACGAGCCTGTCGGGTGGTCGGCCAGCACCGCTCAACCCAACGGCTCGAGCGGTCCGAGGTCGGCGATGGTGAAGAGCGGCTACGCGAGTTCCTCCGCGAGTTCTCGAAGCGTCGACCTCGGTGGGGATGGCGACGCGCCGCCAAGGCGGCCCGCAAGGCGGGCTGGGACGTGAACGACAAGCGGATCCGACGCCTGTGGCGTGACGAGGGCCTGCGTGTGCCGTATCGGCGTCGCAAGCGCCCGCTGCGCGGGATCGGTGTCCACGTCGGCGCGATGTGCCCGATCCGCCCGAACGCCCTGTGGGCGCTCGACTTCCAGTTCGACACCACCGTCGATGGCCGCACCCTCAAGATGCTGAACGTGATCGACGAGTACACCCGCGAGTGCCTTGCCATCGAAGTCGACCGCTCGATCGACGCCGACCACGTCGTCGCCGTCTTGGACCGCCTCGCGGCCGAGCGCGGTGGCGCACCGGCCTACGTCCGCTTCGACAACGGACCCGAGTTCATCGCCCAGGCGGTCGCGGACTGGTGCCGCTTCAACGCCTGCTCGTCGGTGTTCATCGACCCCGGCTCACCGTGGCAGAACGCGTGGATCGAGAGCTTCAACGGCCGCTTCCGCGACGAGTTCCTCAACGGCCGCCACCTCGACAGCCTCCTCGAAGCCCGAGTGCTGATCGAGGACTGGCGCATCGACTACAACCAGAACCGACCGCACTCCGCCCACGGCGACCTCAGCCCCGCCGAGTTCGCCGCCCGGTGGACCATCAACCAACCCCGAGCCGCATAGCGACTGGACCACTCAACGGGTCCCCCTCAGGGGGGCGAGTACCCTGGCGCTGCGGAACGGCGGATAGGGAGTTCGAGGAGCATGTCGCAGAGGGACAAGGGAATCCGACTCAACAAGGCCCCGCGCTCCCGAACGTGTCCCGAAGGGCAAAGTAGCGGTGGGTCGGCGGGACGTTCGATCACGTGATGGTCTCGGTGGGGCCGGTGGCGGTGAGGTCGAGGCGGCGGGTCATGTCGAGGTCGAACCGTCCGTAGGGCGAGCATCGAGATCTCGGCGCTCTCCAGGTATGAGCTGCGGCGGAACAGAGAACGGCGGTAAGGCATGTCCCCGTCACCGCTCACCAGGGCAAACGCGCTGCGATGAGCCGCCTCAGCGGCCACCCTGTCGCGTACCTCGCCGCCCCGACTGGCGTCAGCTGCGGACCTCCGGGTCGCGGGAAGATCGGTACAGGATCTAGCGGTAGCGGCTGAGGATGCCGGGTTGGGTACGTTCGGTGGGTGCCGGTGGAGTTCCTGGCCGACGGGGAGGCGGAGGCGTTCGGCCGGTTCGACGGGGTGCCGTCACCGCGGTCGCTGGCCCGCTTCTGTGTGCTCGACGTCGACGATCTGGGCCGGGTCGCGGCGTGTCGGGGCGACGCGAACCGGTTGGGGTTCGGCGTGCAGCTGGCGACGGTGCGGGCGGTGGGCCGGTTCCTGCCGGACCCGACGGACGTCCCGGAGCAGGTGATGGACTTCGTCGCCGAGCAGATCGGCGTCGCTGACCCGACGGTGTTGAGGGCGTACACGGCCCGGTCGCAGACGGCGTATGAGCATCAGTGGCAGATCCGCCGCGACTACGGCTACGTCGGCTTCGACACCGCCCGGGCCGAGCTGGTCGGGTTCTTGGACGCGAGAGCGACGACCCGCCAGGAACCTGCTCGGTCGCTGTTCACGGCGGCGACAGCGTGGCTGCGGGAACGCATGGTGTTGCTGCCCGGTGCGAGCGTCCTCGCCCGGCTGGTGGCCGAGCGACGCGCGGCGGTCGCCGAAGCACTCCACGAGCTGCTGGTGGCCCGCTGCGACGTCGCGGACCCGCAGCTGCGCGACCGGTTGGACGGCTTGCTGGTCGTGGCGGACAACGAGACGGTGTCGACGCTCGAACGGCTCCGACGTGGTCCCGACCGGGCCTCGCGACGCCAGATGCAGATCGCGTTGCGTCGGGTGCGTGAGCTCGCCGAGTTCGGCCTCGATCAGGTCGACGTGGGCGATGTCGCCCCGAACCAGCTGGCTCATCTGGCCCGCGACGGGTTGACGTCGAAGGCACCGCTGCTACACACTCGAGCGTCGGCGCGTCGAACAGCGACGTTGTTCGCGACGGTCCGGGCGTTGCACGGCGACGCGGTCGATGACGTGATCGATGTGTTCAACGTGTTGATGAGCGAGAAGCTGATCCGCCCGGCGCAACGGATGTCACGGGACCGGCAGCTCGAAGCGTTCCCCCGCCTGGCCGGTGCGGCCCGACGCCTGGCGAGCCTCGGACGGGTCCTCGCCGAGACACGCTCCGCCGGCGTGTCCGCGGAGGTGCTGTTCGCCCGGGTCGACGTCGAAGTCGGCAGCCGCGACGAGATCGCCGCCGCGGTCGACACCGTCGACGCCACCGCCCCGGCCGATCAGGATGTGGGGTGGCGTCAGGAACTCGCCGACCGCTACGGCATCGTGCGGGGCTTCGTCGCCGCGTTCGTCGAGACGATCCCGTTCCGGGCCACACCAGCCGGCGCCGACGTGCTCGCCGGCCTTGCCGAGTTGCCGTCGGTGATGCGCCGAGCCCGCCGTGACCACGTCCCGGTCGACCTCGTCCACGAGGACCTGTTGGAAGGGTCGTGGCGCTCCGTCGCCGTCGACGACGACGGTGTTCGTGTGGCCGCGTACAGCCTGTGCGTGCTCGAAGCCGTGTGGCGTGCGCTACGCCGCCGCGACATCCACGTCGCCGGCTCAACCAGATGGGCCGACCCACACGCCGAACTGCTCACCGGTGAACGCTGGGAAGCAACCCGCGGCGACGTCCTCGACGGGCTCGGCCTCGG
>JBKEAH010000119.1:0-5058 GCA_047972065.1 Desertimonas sp. | reverse complement strand
ACGCGCGCCCCGGCCGCCTCCAGATCGGCGACCAGCCCGTCCTCGGGGTCACCGACGACGAGATCGTGGTTCGGGGCCAGCAGGCGCGCCAGCTCCGGGCCGACGTAGTGAGCGGCATCCGCGATGACGACGACGCGTCGAGGGGTGCTCACGGGGTCGCCGCCGGCGCTCAACCGTTGAGGACCACCGTGGCGGTGCCCGGCGTCGTCTTCTGGCCGTCGGCGTTCTTGGTCCACACCTCGACGTCGACAAGCTTCTGGCCGTTCTCCTCGCGCTTGGCCGCGACGACCCCACCGGCGGTCCATTCGGTGCCCTGCATGTCCATGCCGCGGTACTGACAGCCGACCGACTTCACCCAGCCGTCGTCGCCGACCCAGTCCGACACGACCTGGCCGAGGGTCGACCACTTCATGCGGCCGTGCACGATGTTGTCGCCGATCGCTTGCGCTTGCGAGAAACTCTGGTCCCAGTGCAGCGGGTTGAAGTCACCCGATCCGGCGCAATACAACACGAGCTGGGCGCGATCGGGGGACTTGGTGAGCGTGGGCAGTTCGTCGCCCACGTTGACATCGTCGAACTTCGGCATCGTTGGTTCCTCCTGCGATTTGGTGAAGCGTGGCCGGTTGGGTGGGTCGTTGGCTCAGTAGAAGATCGCCTGGCCGTAGGTGCGCATGACCACCTCGCCGGTGTCGGCATCGGTGAACGTCTGCTCGTTGGACACCACGAGCATCTTGCCGAGGCCCTTGGACTCCTTGACCTCCAGATCTGCGGTCTTGGAGCGCATCAGCAGCCGGTCGCCGGCGCGTAGCTGACGCTCGTACTCGACCCGGGTGCCACCATCGAGCAGACCCTTGAGCCCGTGCTTGACGCCGGGACCGGTGTTGCGGGGGCCGCTGAAGGTGGCGTCGCTCTCGCCGGGGATCCACACCGGGGTGCCCAGGTAACACGGCGGTGCCGGGAGGTCTTCGCCCTCGTAGTAGCGGCGGCCCTGGTAGCCGACGCCGCGGGCGAAGGCCCGGATGCTGGTGGTGGTGACCTCGACGGGCCACGGGTCGCTCTCGACGCCGATGACGGCTCGCATCTCGTCGGTCAGCTCGAACTCTGCGGCCATCCTGGCTCCCCTCGTGGACGTCATGGCACGACGGGTCGACCCTAGAGCGCCGGTCCTTCCGGCGCGGCACCGATCGCGGTGGCACCGCAAGTCCCCGCCGGCGGGTGACCGGGCGTGGTTCAATATCGCCCGTCAGCGACCGAGGGAGTGATCGATGAGTCAATGGGACGGCGGAACCGACGGCAGCGGCATGCCCCCGCCGCCGCCACCACCGCCCGCGCCGTCAGACGGCGCGGGCCAGACGTGGCCGCGGCTGCCGGGCGCACCGGAGCCGATCGTCGATGCCGGCTACGACCAGCCCACCAGCGACGGGGCTCGTGCGATCGGGTGGTTCATGCTCGGTGCGTCGGCCGTCGTGTTCATCAGCGCCTTCCTGCCGTGGTTCGAGGTGCTGGGGATCAGCGTCAACGGGATCGGGGGTGATGACGTCGGCGGTGTCAAAGACGGGGTCCTGACGCTGGTGTTGGCCGTGCCGGCCATCGTGTTGGGCATCCTCCGGGTCACCGGGAAGGCGATGCTCGGATCGGGGATCACCGTGCTGGTCGTCGGGGCGCTGATCGCGCTGCTCGCGGTGGTCGACATGGACGACATCAACGACTTGCCGGCGGCGTCGATCGGCGTCGGCCTCTGGCTGACGCTGCTCGGCGCGATCGTGATGGTCGTCAGCGGCGTCGTCGGCATCGCCCGCCGGCGCTGACCCCAGCACCCACCGATCCGCCTCGACGGGGGACCAACGTCCCCTATGATCGTCTGGTCAACCGGTACGGCGTCGAGGGAGGACCCGTGAACCACGACAACGTCATCGACAGCGACCACGCCGATCCGCCGTGGCCCGATCGGCGCACGCTGCCGATCCCGGTCTGGCAACACGTCGGCCGCATCGACCGCACCGTGTCGGGGTCGGACCCGGTCGAGTGGCCCCGCCAGGTCGGTGCCCCGGTCGGGGCACCAAACGTGTTGCTGGTGATGACCGATGACGTCGGCTTCGGCGCCACCGAGCCTTTCGGTGGCCCGATCCCCACCCCCACCTATCAGCGGCTCGCCGAACGGGGCCTGCGATACAACCGCTTCCACACCACGGCCCTGTGCTCGCCGTCGCGTGCCGCGCTGATCACCGGCCGCAACCACCACGTGGCCTCGACCGGGATCATCATGGAGCTCAGCTCGGCCTTCCCCGGCTACCACAGCATCGTGTCCAAGAGCGTCGGCACGATCGGTGACGTGCTGACCGGCAACGGGTACGGCACCGCGTGGTACGGCAAGAACCACAACGTGCCCGACTGGATGACGACGCCCACCGGGCCGTACCACCTGTGGCCGACCGGGCTCGGTTTCGAGCACTTCTACGGCTTCCTCGGCGCCGACGCCCACCAGTTCCGGCCCGCCGTCTTCGACGGCAAGCGACCCATCGATCCCTACCTCGGTCGTGAGGACGACTATCACCTCGACGCCGACCTGGCCGACCAGGCGATCGCCTGGATACGCAACCAGAAGGCGGTCAACCCCGACAAGCCGTTCCTCGCGTACTACACGCCGGGAACGGCCCACGCCCCGCATCATGCGCCAAGGGAGTGGATCGAGCGGTTCCGTGGCAAGTTCGACCACGGCTGGGACCGTCAACGCGAGATGACATGGGAACGCCAGCGGGCGATCGGGATCATCCCGCCCGACGCCGAGTTGTGCCCCACCCCGCCCGACTATCGACGCTGGGACGATCTGTCGCCCGACATGAAGCGGGTGTGCGCCCGTCAGATGGAGTGCTACGCGGCGGCGCTGTCGCATTGCGACCATCAGATCGGGCGCGTCGTCGACGCCATCGAGGCGATGGGCGAGCTGGACAACACCCTGGTGATCTACATCCAGGGTGACAACGGATGCAGCGCCGAGGATCCGTCGGGTCGCGGGGTGACCAGCGAGATCGTGACGATCGGCAACGGTCTCGATGACCGCGACGACTTCATGATCGACAACATCCACCAGTTCGGAACGCGGTGGTTCCAGAACCACTTCTCCCACGGTTGGGCCCACGCGATGAACTCGCCTTACCAGTGGGACAAGAAGATCGCCTCGCACCTCGGTGGCACGCGTACGTCGATGGTGGTGTCGTGGCCGGCGCGCATCACCGACCACGGTGGGGTGCGCAGCCAGTTCGTCCATCTCACCGACATCGTGCCGACCATCCTCGAAGCCGCCGGCGTGCCGATGCCCGATGTCATCGACGGCGTCGAGCAGGTGCCGCTCAACGGCGTCAGCCTGTTCCACACCTTCGACGACCCCGACGCGCCCGAACAGCACACCACGCAGTACTTCGAGGTGATCGCCAACCAGGGCATCTATCACGACGGGTGGATGGCCAACACCGCACCCAAACGACTGCCGTGGGTCGGCCAGGGCGAGGCCCACGACGATCCGTTCGAGGACTACGAGTGGGAGCTGTACGACCTGCGCTCGGACTACTCGCAGGCGCACAACATCGCCGCTGAGCATCCCGACAAGCTCGCGGAGCTGCGTCAGATCTTCCTGCGGGAGGCGGCGCGCAACCAGGTGCTCCCGCTCGACGACCGTTACGTCGAGCGGGCCCGACCGGAGAACCGGCCGCAGTTCAACGCCGGGCGGACCGAGTTCCGCTACTTCCCGGGCACGGTGCGCATCACCGAGGGAATGGCGCCGAACATGAAGAACACCTCGTACTCGATCGTCGGGGACATCACGGTGCCCGACGGCGGGGCGCAGGGGATCCTGATGACCCAAGGCGGGTGGTTCGGCGGGAACGCCCTCTACCTGTTGGACGGGCGCCCGACGTTCGCGTACGCCCGCTCGCACTACCCCGAGCACAAGTTCGTCGTCCGGGCGTCCGATCCGCTGGTCCCGGGTCGGCATCAGCTCCGAGTGGAGTTCGTCTACGACGGTGGGCCACCGGGCAGTGGCGGGACCGCGACCCTGTTCGTCGATGGCACCGAGGTGGCGAGCGGTCGCATCGACGCGACGGTCCCGGTTCGGGTGTCGCTCGACGAGACCCTCGACATCGGCGAGGACTGCGGGACGCCGGTGGTCGACGACTACGACGTGCCCTTTGCCTTCACCGGTGAGATCCACACGGTGACGATCCGACTTCCCGACCCGGTCGTCGGCCCGCCCTGACGGCCGGCTCGCACCCGCGAGGGGCGGACGTCAGGGGGTGCGGCCGGCGATGGCGACGAATCGGGTGACGTCATCGGCGTCGTCGGAGACCGCCACCGCCGGGCCGAAGACGCCGGGTTGGCGGATGCCGTCGCCGAAGCTGGCGATCGCGGCGGCCCCGGCGGCCGCCAGGTCGGTGGGGAGATGGGCCTCGATGCCGCCGGCGGTGGCGACGTCCCAGGCGTGCAGGAGTCCGTCGACGCCGTGGATCGGCAGGAAGCTGTCGACATCGCCGGGACCGAAGGGACCCGAGAAGTCACGGCGCAGCGCGCCATCGTGGTCGAGGGCACCCAGCACGTGGTCGCGCGTCGCCGCCCAGGCGCGCGGCGGGTCATCGGTGGCCATCTCGGCTTCCGAGCGTGGGGCCGGTGGGTCTTCGCCCGCCGCCGCGCTGGCGATCCGCTCGGCCCCCCACATGAAGTGCCCGAGCACCTGGCGTGCCGTCCAACCGTCGCACGGCGACGGGTTGTCCCAGGCGTCGGCGGGCATGCGGTTGACGACGGCATCCATCGTGTAGACGGCCCGGGTGTAGTCGCGCAGGTTCTTGCTCACGACGCGCACCGTACATCGACCGTCACCGCGGTCGAACCGGGTGAGCCGCCGCCGGTGGTGGTGGTGGTGGTGGTCGCCGCCGCCGCCGCCGGGATCCGGGTTCACGGCAAGCTGCCGAGGAAGTCGACGAGTGCCTCATTGACGTCGTCGGGCCGCTCCTGCTGGGTCCAGTGACCGCACCCGGACAGGATCGTCGAGCGGTGAAGGTGGGGGAG
>JBKEAH010000063.1:0-8521 GCA_047972065.1 Desertimonas sp. | reverse complement strand
GGCGAGCGCGCTACGAGGGCAACGACGTCGGCTACACCTCGATCGTCGCCGCCGGGCCCAACGGCACGTCGCTGCACTGGGCCTCGACCGATGGCGACCTGGTACCCGGCGACCTGATCCTGATGGACATGGGCGTCGAGTCGACGTCGCTCTACACCGCCGACATCACCCGCACCCTCCCGCTGGACGGTGAGTGGACCCCACTCCAACGCAAGATCTACGACGCTGTCCACGAGGCCAACCGGGCCGGCATCGCCGAGGTGCGCGCCGGCAACCCCTTCACCGCCGCCCACCGCGCCGCCCAATGGGTGCTGGCCGATCACCTCCACCACTGGGGCATCATCGACCACAAACCCGACGACGCCCTCCACGCCGATCTGACCCGACCGGGCGCCAACGCCCACCGGCGCTACTCGCTGCATGGCACCAGCCACATGCTCGGGCTCGACGTGCACGACTGCGCGTCGCTCGAACCGTCGCAGTACGTCGATGCCGAGCTCCGGGCCGGCCATTGCCTCACCGTTGAACCCGGGCTCTACTTCCAGGTCAACGATCTCACCGTCCCCGCCGAGCTGCGCGGGCTGGCCATCCGCATCGAGGACGACGTGGTCGTCACCGACGGCGAGCCGCTCGTGCTGTCGTCGCTGCTGCCCACCGACCCCGACGAGCTGATCACCTGGATGCGTGACGCCCGCGCCACGCCCGGCCCCGGTTGACCCGTCCGAGTATTTGCCGCACGTCGCGGCTGCTGGTCAGCATCCTTGTTGCACGGTCAACCGCAACGCTGACCAGCGGCCAGCCATCGACGAAGATGGCCCTCGGCCTCAGCCGGTCGATGTACGACCTGCCCGTACGACAGCTCCTTCACCCGCAGGCCCTGCTCGTCCAGCTCGTCACGGCGCGTGGCCTGCTGCTCGCGCTCGAGGTCCGTGGCATGGCCCAGCCGCCCGGAGACCTCGACGACGAGGTTGGCGTCAGGCCACAGGCAGTCGACGCGGGCGATCGTTCGGCCGCCCACCCGATGGACGACTTGCAGCTCCGGCCGCGGCAGCCCAGCGCGGCGGACCAGTTCGAGAAACCGGCGCTCGAGGATCGAGTGACCACCCGAGTCCGGGAGCAGGCGCTCCAGCGAGACCGCCGTACGATCGCCGTCGGCGAGATCGTCCAGCCGTCGCGCCAGAACGATCGGGGACGTCACGCCCAGACGCACGGCCGAGTCGATCGATGCCGCCAACCGGACACGGTCGACGCCCGCGACCGCGAGGTCGAGAAGCGTGCGAGTCGCCGACGTACACGGCATCCCGCCCACACGCACGCGGTCGGTCCGCGTGAGGGTGCGCGACGAGTGCACCGTCAGATCACCACGACGTCGGCGGCGTCCACGGGGAACGAGGAATTCGATGCACCCGGGCCGACATCGGTCGAACCGGTGCAGGCCGGCGGCGGCCTCGTGGCTGACCAGGGCGAATGGCCCGATCATGAGCAACCCGATCCACAGTTGGCGCTCCCACGTGTCCGGCGAGCCGGCCACGACGTAGACGCCCCGCCCGGCGTTGGCCAGGTCACCGCGGGTGACCAGCGTCCGGATCTGTTGGCGAGACACGCCATGCTCGGCGAGCTGTGGGCCGGCCAGGGCGCCGTGCTGCGTCGAGGCAATCGTTGTGACGACGTCGCGAGGCTCCACGCCCCACCAGTGGGTGCGCGCCGGTCCGGAAGGGAACAGCGGTCTGCCGGTCAGACTCTTGGTTGCCCAATCAACCGGAAGTCTGACCGGCGACGCCTACGTGCCGCAGACACTCGGACCGGGGAGCGTCAGGCGGGGGTGAAGATGTGGCCGTCGTCGGCGGTGACGATGTGGCCGGCGCCGGGACCACCGAAGTGGGTGCCGATGACCAGCAGGTCGGTGTCGGCGTGCTGGTCGAGGAAGTCACGCCGGGTCTGCTCGGCGGCGGCCTGGTCGCTGTCGAAGCGCGAGCACCACTCGGGCGCGGCGACCTGGACGGCGTGGTGCATGAAGTCGCCGGTGATCAGGGCCCGCTCGTCCTCCGACTCGATCAGCACCGAGCAGTGCCCCGGCGTGTGCCCGTGGGTCGGGATCAGGCGGACGCCGGGGGCGATCTCGGCATCGGTGTCGACCAGATCGACCCGCCCGGCAGCGACGACGGGCGCGATCGAGTCGTCGTGCTCGGGTCGCTGGTTGAACGGCTCGGCCGACCAGTGGTGGTACTCCGCACCGGCGAACAGGTAGCGGGCATCGGCGAAGGTCGGCACCCACTCGCCGTCGACCAGCATCGTGTTCCACCCGACGTGGTCGACGTGGAGGTGGGTGCACAGCACGGTGTCGACCATCGCCGGATCGAAGCCGGCCGCCGACATCCGGTCGAGGAACGGGAGTTGCAGCTGGTTCCACGCCCGCACCTCGCGGTCCTTGTCGTTGCCGACGCACGTGTCGACCACGATCGTGCGGTCGCCGACCGAGATCACGAGGGCCTGCACGATCGTCAGCAGCATCCCGTCGCCGTCGACGAACGACCCGCGCGCCCACCCATGGCGCCGCTGCACGGCCTCCGGCGTGGCGTCGGGGAAGATGAACGTCCCCGGTGTCGCTCCCTCGGCCTCCATCACCGAGGTCACGGTCACGTCCCCGACGGTCCATCGCTTCATGCCGGCGAGCCTGTCACCCGACGCGGGATCCGCCGTGACCGGCGGCGGCGGTCACCGGCTCGGACGCGGTCGCCGGGGCAAACCACGCCACCCACGCGGCGGCGCCGAGGGCCGCGGCCCCTTGGAGGAAGTCGGCGACGATCCCGACGAGTTGGAAGGCGTCGAGGTCGCCCGGTGACACCTCGGTGAAGTGCGCCAGCGTGACCAGTCCGCTGGTGGAGAAGAACGCCAGGCCGAGTGCCGTGCGTTCGCGCTCGCCGGCGGGCGACCTGCCGACCAACATCGAGCGGATGTTCGCCGGCGCCGCCGAGCACATGGCGGCGAGCGACTACGCCGACGCCTGCCCGATCGCCACCATCGCGTTGGAGACGCCGGGTCCAGCGAGCGGCTGCGCCTGGCCTGCCACGACGTGTTCGAGGGATGGCTGGGCGAGCTGGCTGAACTGCTGGTCGGCCACGGGCTGGATGCCGCGGCGGCACGATCGCTGCCGCTGGAACTGGTCGGCGCGCTGGAGGGTGCGTTCGTCCTCGCCCGCGTCAGCCGGACGCCCGAGGCGCTGCTCGCTGCGGGCGCGGCCGTCGCCCGCTCGGCGGCCGACTACCTCGCCGCCACCTGATCGAACCGGGTCGCGACGGGCGCCTCCGCCTACCTCAGCGGCCCGACCAGTTGGGGGCGCGCTTCTCGGCGAAGGCCCTCAACACCCTGGGGCTACGCCCCCGGACCCCAACCCCGCCGGGCTCACTGGCGCTCGCGCCGACGGGCGCCTCCGCCTACCTCAGCGGCCCGACCAATTGGGGGCGCGCTTCTCGGCGAAGGCGCGCGGCCCCTCCTTGGCGTCCTCGGAGGTGAAGACCTTGGCCATCAGGGGCTTCTGGTACTCCCAGGCCTCCTCCTCGGTCAGGCCCGTCGTGCCACGCACGATCGCTTTGCTGGCCGCCACCGACAGCGGGGCGTTCTTGGCGATGCGCTCGGCGAGCTCCATCGCCGCGGCAACAGCCCCGCCCTTGTCGGTGCGGTGCGAGATCAGGCCCCACTCCAGCGCCTGCTGGGCGGTGATCGGGTCGGCGGTCAGCGCCATCTCCATCGCCCGCATGTAGCCGACGCGCGACGGAAGCCGGAACACCGCGCCCCCGGCCGCGAACAGCCCGACGCCGGCCTCGGGAATGCCGAACTTGACGTTGTCGGCGGCGACCAACAGGTCGCAGGCCAGCGCCATCTCGAGTCCGCCGGCCAGGGCGAAGCCCTCGATGGCGGCGATGATCGGCTTCTGGGCACCGTTGCGGAAGAACTCGTCGAGCCCGACGGGGGGCCCACCCGCAGCGAACGCCTTGAGGTCCATCCCCGAGCAGAACCCACGGCCGGCCCCGGTCATCACCCCGGCCGTGAGGCCGTCGTCACCGTCGAGCTGGCGGACCGCCGCCAGCACACCCTGGGCGAGGTCGGTGTTGATGGCGTTCATCTGATCGGGCCGGTTGAGCGTGATCAGCAGCACCCGGCCACGCACCTCGGTGAGGACGGCGTCGTTGTTCGTCGAGTCGGACATGAGTGCGCACAGTAGGCAGGTGGGCATCGTCAGACTCAGTCCGACGCCGAGGTCTCCCCGCGGCACGGATGTCACACACGAACGTTCGGCGGCGTACCGTGGCGTGCGTGTTCACGGGCATCGTCGAAGAGCTCGGGACCGTCGTCGAGCGCGACGGGGCCCGGCTGCGGGTCGGCGCGACCACGGTGCTCGATGACGTCGAGCTGGGCGCGTCGATCGCCGTCAACGGCTGTTGCCTCACCGTCGTCGGCTGGGGCGAGGGCTGGTGGGACGCCGAGCTGACCGACGAGACCTGGTCGCGCACCAGCCTCGGCGACCTCGCTCCCGGGGACCGGGTCAACCTCGAACGGCCGGTTCGGTTGTCGGATCGGCTCGGCGGTCATCTGGTCCAGGGTCATGTCGACGGGGTCGGCGAGATCGTCGAACCGGCCCCTGACCTGCGGGTGCGCTGCGACCCAGACCTGTTGCGCTACGTCGTCGAGAAGGGCTCGATCACCGTCGACGGCATCAGCCTGACCGTGGTCGATGCGCTCGACGACGGCTTCACGGTGGCGATCATCCCCCACACGCAGGAGATCACCACGTTGGCGTCCAAGCACACCGGCGCCCGGGTCAACCTGGAGGTCGACGTCACGGCCAAGTACGTCGAGAAGCTCCTCGAGTGGAGAACGCCGTGACTCACGACCGTGTCTTGTCAGCGAGCGCAGCGGGCGTCCCGGCAACCACCGACACAGGCGAGCGGAGCGCCAGCGGAGCGCGCCGGCCATCCGGCCCGCGTGGCCGGGGAACGCACATCGAGGAGGCGATCGACGCGATCGGGCGTGGCGAGATCGTCGTGGTCGTCGATGACGAGGACCGCGAGAACGAGGGCGATCTCATCATGGCGGCGGAGTTCGCCACGCCCGAGCGGATCGCCTTCTTCCTCCAGCACACCTCCGGGGTCATCTGCGCCACCGTCACCGGGGAACGGGCCCGCGAGCTGCATCTCGGCCCGATGGTGCAGCAGAACACCGAGAGCATGCGGACCGCCTTCCTGGTCACCGTCGATGCCCGCCACGGGACCACCACCGGCATCTCGGCGGCCGACCGGGCGACGACCATCCGCACACTCGTCGACCCCGCGGCGACACCCGACGACCTGCTACGACCCGGGCACATCTTCCCGCTGGAGGCCCGCGAGGGCGGCGTCCTCAAGCGTGCCGGGCACACCGAGGCGGCGATCGACCTCGCCCGCCTCGCCGGCTGCGCGCCCGTCGGCGTGTTGTGCGAGATCGTCTCCGAGGACCGTCACGACATGGCCCGGCGCCCCGAGCTGGAGCGGTTCTGCGCGACCCACGGCCTCGTGCTGGTGTCGATCGCCGACCTGATCCGCTACCGGCGACGCACCGAGAAGCTGGTCCGCCGTGTCGGCGAGGCCCCGCTCCACACGACCTGGGGCGAGTTCACGTGCATCGCCTTCGAATCGGTCCTCGATGGCAGCCGGCACATGGCGCTGGTCCGCGGCGACCTGACCCACGACGACGCGCCACTGGTCCGGGTGCACAGCGAGTGCACGACGGGCGACGTGTTCGGATCGGGTTACTGCCAATGCCGGGCGACACTCGACGCGGCGATGCGCCGCCTCGCCGACGGCCCCGAGCCCGGCGTCGTGGTCTATCTGCGGGGCCACGAGGGGCGGGGGCTCGGTGTGGCCCACACCCTGGACGGCGCCGGCGCCGTCGACCCGGGGATCGATCCCAGCGCGCCGTCGGACCACCGCGAGTACGGCGTCGGTGCGCAGATCCTCGCCGACCTCGGCGTCACCCGCATGCGCCTGATGACCAACAACCCGGCCCGCTACGGCGGACTGGAGGGATTCGAGTTGGAGATCGTCGAGCGGGTGTCGCTGACGCTGAGCGAAGCGACCCGCTGATGGCCGACGACCGGCGCGACCCCCGCGTTCCCCTACCCGTCCTCGACGGTGCCGGGGCGCGGCTGGCGATCGTCGTCGCCCGCTTCAACAGTGCGATCACGATGCGGCTGCTCGACGGGGCGCAGGCACGTGCGGTCGAGCTCGGCGTCGCCGGGGTGACCGTTACGTGGGTGCCCGGGGCGTACGAGATCCCGCTGGCGGCGCGAGCGCACGCCGCGTCGGGAAACGTCGACGCCGTCGTCTGCCTCGGTTGTGTCATCCGCGGTGAGACATCGCATTACGACTTCGTCGCCGGACAGGCGGCGGAGGGGATCATGCGCACCGGTCTCGACAGCGGCCGCCCCGTGATCTTCTCCGTGCTGACGACCGAGAACGAGGCCCAGGCCCTCGCCCGCAGCGATCCCGACGGTCACCATGCTGGCCGCGACGGCGTCGACGCCGCCATCGAGATGGTGGCCACCCTCCGCGATATCGCCACCCGGTCACCGATGCGGTGAGCGACCCACTCGCTTGATGTAGCGCCGCGACGACACCGCGAAGCGACCCTCGCTGGTCGTGGCCTCGTCGTCGATGGCCCCGCCGTCGATCCATCCCTCCCGCTCGTACAAGCGGCGGGCACGCCCGTTTCCCGTGGCGACGATGAGCCAGGCCGTCTCGTGGTCGGCGGCGACCCGCTCCTCGGCCGCCGCCAGCAGCATCGCCGCGATCGGCGTGCCGCGCCACGGTGCGGCGACGAACAGGCCCTCGACCTCATCATCGAGGACCGTCACGAAGCCGACCACCGCGCCGGCGGTCACGGCGACCATCGTGTCGGACAGCCGGCCCGGCACGCGGGCGCGGAACTGGGCCCGATCGCGGTGCGCGAGCAGCCCGTCGGGCACGTGACCGACATGGCCGGCGTGCCATGCGTCGTGCCAGATCACGGCGATGGCGTCGATGTCGGCGGGCTCGGCGGGACGCAACATGGCGGCATCGTCGCCGGCTTCGTGGCCGTGCAACTCCCGGTGCAGGCGCTCCATCCGACGGTCGAGCGCGGCGGCCGAGTCGGCGGCGTCCTTGAGCTCGGCCAGCAGGCGGTCGGGGACGTCGCCGGCGTACTTGTAGTAGATCCGGTGCTCGGTGCTGGCCCAGAAGTCCATCGCGATCGTGCGGAACTGTGCCTCGACGAGTACCTCGGTGCGACCCGTCGACAAGAACACCGGCACCTCGATGATGGTGTGCAGGCTCTGGTATCCGTTGGGCTTGGGATGGGTGATGTAGTCCTTGACCGACACCACGCGCACGTCGTCCTGTCTCGTCAGGAGCTCGAAGAGCCGGTACACGTCGCTGACGAACGAGCACGTGACCCGAACACCGGCGATGTCGGTGATACTTGCCCTGATGCTCGCGAGACTGGTGGCGATGCCCTTGCGCTGAGCCTTGTCGAAGATGCCGTCGGGGGACTTGACGCGACTGGAGACGTGCTCGATGGGGTTGTAGTCGTGCACCTGCTGGAACTCGTCGCGCAGGATGGTCAGCTTGGTCTCGACCTCGCGCAGACCGAACTCGTAGACGAGCATGAACCGCTGCATCTCATCGCGCATCGCGCGCAGTTCGTCGGTTGACGATGCGATCGTTCCGGAAGACCCGAGCATCTCGAAGATGCCGGGCGAGGGACGGGTCATCGAAGGCCGCCTTTGTCGGTGGGAGGACGTCACCGACCCTATTGGGGGGCACCCGAGCGCGGGCGCGCCGCGTTGACGAGACGGAGGATGGCGTCGCCTAGCGTGCGGGCCATGCGAGTGACGGTCTTGGGGGGCGGATCGTGGGGTACGACGGTGGCATCGTTGGTGGCTCATCGCCACGACACGATGCTGTGGGCACGCAACCCCGACACCGCCCGGGAGATCAACGAGGCCCACACCAACGAGGCCTATCTGTCGGGCTTCACCCTGTCGCCCAACCTGCGCGCGACCGACGACCTCGAAGCGGCGACCCGCCATGCCGAGCTGCTGATCGTCGGCGTCCCGACCGGCGCGGTGCGTTCGACGCTCAAGACGGCGTCCAAGTGGGTGGCGGCATGGATCCCGATCGTCAGCCTGTCGAAGGGGTTCGAGCAGGACACGCTGTTGCGGATGACCGAGGTCATCCGCCAAGAGGTGCCCGGTCGTCCGGTCGCCGCGCTGACCGGACCCACCATCGCCCGCGAGATCATGGCCGGCCAGGCCGGCGCGAGGGTGCTCGCCACCGAGGACCTCAGCGTGGCCGGTGAGATCCAGAAGGGGCTCCACCGCGGCCTGCGCCGGGTGTACACCAACCACGACGTCATCGGCTGTGAGCTGGGTGGAGCACTCAAGAACGTCGTCGCCATCGCCTGCGGCATGGCCCAGGGTCTCGGGGTCGGCGACAACACCCGCTCGATG
>JBKEAH010000060.1:0-5517 GCA_047972065.1 Desertimonas sp. | reverse complement strand
TCGAGGCGATCCCGATGGGCTCAGTGGCCCTCTTTCACGGGCCAGACGGTACGACGGCTCCGGCCGACATCGTCGCCGAAAGCGAGTACGACCCCGAGCTCGTCCGTGACATCCCGATGTTATGGTCCGGTTCGAGGCTGTTGTCGGCTTGCACTTCGCAGTTGTCTGGAGTTTATGTCGTGCCCTTCTGAGCGAGGCCTACGCCGACGACGCGTGGAGCGAGACCTTCCTGGCGGCGATGCGGGCCTATCCCGAGCTGCCCCCGAACAGCCACGTCAAGGGGTGGCTCGTCACGATCGCCCACCGCAAGGCGATCGACGTCCACCGCGCCCGGGCCCGGCGCCCGGTGCCGGTCGCCGAGTTGCCCGAGCACGTCGCGGCCGATCCGCCGGCGGCCCCCCTCGACGACGACATGGCGACGGCCGTCGCGGCACTGGCGCCGAAGCAACGGGCCGCCGTGGTCCATCACCACCTCGCCGGGATGCCCTACGCCGAGGTCGCCGAGGCGATGGGCGTCTCGGTGACCGCCGCTCGTCGCAACGCCGCCGACGGCATCGCCGCGCTTCGGCGAACGTTGACCTCACGAATCGATGCTGCCGAGCGTTGACCGGGTGAGGACGAACCTGGGAGCACCACGATGAACGACACCGAGCACTTCTCCATCCCCGATGCCGATGCCGGCCGTCTGCGGCGGCTGCGCGCCGAGTTGGCCACGCGGGCCACCGACGCCGGCGTGCTCGACATCGCCTACCGCACCGTCGACGGTCCGCTCGGCCCCTTGCTGGTCGCCGCCACCACGTCGGGGGTGGTTCGGGTGGCCTTCGAACGGGAGGACCACGACGCCGTGCTGTCGTCGCTGGCGGCGACCCTCAGCCCGCGCATCCTGTGTTCGGGCCGTCGCACCGACGACGTCGCCCGACAGCTCGACGAGTACTTCGCCGGCACCCGACACCGGTTCGACGTCGCGGTCGATCTGGCGCTGGTCAACGGCTTCCGACGCGAGGTGATCGCCACGTTGGCCGACATCGCCTACGGCGAGCGGGCCAGCTACGCCGAGCTGGCCCGTCGGGCTGGGCGGCCGAACGCCGTGCGAGCCGTCGGCAGCGCGTGTGCCAACAACCCCGTACCTGTCGTCGTGCCTTGTCACCGCGTCGTGCGCAGCGACGGCACGATCGGCCAGTACCGCGGCGGCACCGATGCCAAGCACGTCCTGCTGGCGTTGGAGGCGGCGTGACGGATCGTGTCGAGTGGTCGCCGCTGCCTACGGTGACGCCATGCCGAGCCGTCGCAACCAGATCGCCATGTCCGACGACGAGGTCAGCGCGTTCCTCGCCGACGAGAAGGTGCTCAACGTCGCCACGATCGGACCCACGGGCCACCCCCATATGGTCGCGATGTGGTTCGTGATGCGGGATGGGAAGCCGACGTTCTGGACCTTCGGCAAGAGCCAGAAGGTCAAGAACCTCCAACGCGACCCGAAGATCACCGGGCTCGTCGAGGCTGGTGAGGAGTACCAGGAGCTGCGTGGCGTCGAGCTGCGCGGCTCGGCCGAGCTGATCGATGACCCCGCCGAGGTGTTGGCGATCGGCCTCGCCGTCGCCGAGAAGTACAACGGACCCGCCGGTGTCAGCGAAGCGGCTCGCCCGTTCATCGAGGCGCAGGCGGCCAAGCGCATCGGCATCGCCATCGATGTCGACCACGTGGCGAGCTGGGACCACCGCAAGATCAAGGGCTACTGAGCCGAGCGTCCACCTTCGTCGCACCCTGCCGCGGCGACACCCGCACTGTTGAACGCGCGCCATCGGCGCGTGCTTTACAGTTCATACAACGGCGCCCCGTCGGGGTGCACCGACGACGCGGGAGGATGCGATGGCCAACATCGTTCGGGCCGCCCTCGTGCAGACCGATTGGCCGGGCACGAAGGACGCCATGATCGACAGACACGAGGCCGCGGCGCGTGACGCGGCGGTCGACGGGGCACAGGTCGTCTGCTTCCAGGAGCTGTTCTACGGGCCGTACTTCTGCCAGGTTCAAGACGCCCAGTACTACGACTACACCGAGGAGATCCCCGGCGGACCGACCACGCAGCGGTTCCAGTCCCTGGCCAAGGAACTGGGGATGGTGATGGTGCTGCCGATGTACGAGCGCGAGGGCGACGGCGTGTACTACAACACGGCGGCGGTCGTCGACGCCGATGGTCGCTACCTCGGGAAGTTCCGCAAGCAGCACATCCCCCAGACCCACGGGTTCTGGGAGAAGTACTACTTCCGACCCGGCAATGGCGGGTATCCGGTCTTCGACACCGCCGTCGGTCGGGTCGGCGTGTACATCTGCTACGACCGTCACTTCCCCGAGGGCTGGCGGGCGCTCGGTCTCAACGGCGCCCAGATCGTGTTCAACCCCTCGGCGACCAGCCGGGGTCTGTCCGAGTACCTCTGGCGCCTGGAGCAACCCGCCGCCGCGGTGGCCAACATCTACTACGTCGGTGCGATCAACCGGGTCGGCATCGAGCCGCTCGGCGACGACGACTTCTATGGCCAGAGCTACTTCGTCGACCCCGAGGGCAAGTTCGTCGGTGACGTCGGCGACCCCTACAAGCCCGATCTGATCGTGCGCGACCTCGATCTCGACAAGATCAAGGAGATCCGCGACCGCTGGGCCTTCTATCGCGACCGACGACCCGACGCCTACGACGAACTGGTGCAGGCGTGAGCCGCCGTCGGTCGCGCCGCAACACGCGGATGGGGGGACGGTGATGTCGCGGACGTTGATCCACGGAGGGACCGTCGTGTCGGCGACGGGTCGGCATCGGGCCGACGTGCTGATCGACGGGGAGACGATCGCCGCGGTGCTGGCCCCCGGTGTCGCCGACACGATGGGTCTTGGCGACGACGTCGGTCGCATCGACGCCACCGGCAAGTACGTGGTGCCCGGCGGCATCGACGCCCACACCCACATGCAGATGCCCTTTGGCGGCACCGAGGCCTCCGACACGTTCGAGACCGGCACCACGGCCGCGGCGTGGGGCGGGGTCACCACGATCATCGATTTTGCCGTGCAGAACACCGGCGGCAACGTCCAGGATGCGTTGGCCGACTGGCACGCCAAGGCCGCCGGCAATTGCGCCATCGACTACGCCTTCCATCAGATCATCGGCGGCGTCGACGAGGACTCGCTCAAGGCGATGACCTACCTCGTCGACAACGAGGGCATCACCAGCTTCAAGCTGTTCATGGCCTACCCCGGGGTGCTCTACTCCGACGACGGGCAGATCCTCCGGGCGATGCAGACCGCCAACGAGTCCGGGGCGATGATCATGATGCACGCCGAGAACGGCATCGCCATCGACGTGCTGGTCGGCCAGGCGATCGCTCACGGCGACACCGACCCGCGCTTCCACTCGCTGACCCGCCCGGCCGAGCTGGAGGGCGAGGCGACCCACCGCGCCATCCAGCTGGCCAAGGTGGCCGGCAACGTCCCCTTGTACATCGTGCACCTGTCGGCGTCCGAGGCGCTCGAGGAGGTCGCCGCCGCCCGTCACGCCGGGCTCAACGTCTTCGCCGAGACGTGCCCGCAATATCTCTACCTGACGCTCGAGGACCAGCTCGCGCAGCCCGGTTTCGAGGGCGCCAAGTGGGTCTGTTCGACCCCGCTGCGCACCAAGCACGCCCACCACCAGGCCGATCTGTGGAAGGGCCTGCGGATGAACGAGCTGGCGGTGGTCTCCACCGACCATTGCCCGTTCTGCTTCAAGGACCAGAAGGAGCTCGGCCGTGGTGACTTCTCGAAGATCCCCAACGGCATCGGTGGGGTCGAGCACCGCATGGAGCTGCTCTATCAGGGCGTGGTCCGGGGCGAGATCTCGCTCGAGCGCTGGGTCGAGACCTGCTCGACGACGCCGGCGCGGATGTTCGGGCTCTATCCGACCAAGGGCGTCATCGCCCCCGGCGCCGACGCCGACGTGCTGGTGTGGGATCCCGACGGCCACACCTCGATCGGGGTCGACGCCAAGCACCACATGAACATGGACCACTCGGCCTGGGAGGGCTGGGAGATCGACGGCAAGGTCGACACGGTGCTCAGCCGCGGCACCGTCGTCGTCGAGCGAGACACGTTCACCGGCCGGGCCGGCCACGGTCGGTTCGTCAAGCGCGGCCTGTCTCAGTACCTGGTCTGAGCAGGAAATCGTCTCAGGAGGTATCAGGATCGTGAACCGCATCTCACATTGGATCGACGGGCAGATCGTCGAAGGAACATCCGGACGATCGGGTCCCGTGTACAACCCGGCGACGGGGGAGCAAACGGCCAGCGTCGATCTCGCCAGCGTTGCCGAGATCGACGCCGCCGTCGCCTCGGCCGCCGCCGCCTTCGTCCCATGGCGAGCCACCGGGCTCGGCCGACGGGCCGAGGTGATGTTCCACCTCCGCGAGCTGGTCGACGCCAACCGCAAGGAGATCGCCTCGCTGCTCACCGCCGAGCACGGCAAGGTGCTCTCCGATGCGTTGGGTGAGGTCGCCCGCGGTCTCGAGAACATCGAGTTCGCCTGCGGGATCCCGCATCTCTTGAAGGGCGGCTACAGCGAGCAGGCATCGACCAGCGTCGACGTGTACTCGATCCGTCAGCCGCTCGGCGTGGTCGCCGGGATCACGCCGTTCAACTTCCCGGCGATGGTGCCGATGTGGATGTTCGCCAACGCCCTGGCGTGCGGCAACACCTTCGTGTTGAAGCCCAGCGAGAAGGACCCGTCGGCGTCGCTGCTGATGGCCGAGCTGCTGGCCAAGGCCGGGCTGCCGGCGGGGTGCTTCAACGTCGTGCAGGGTGACAAGGTGGCGGTCGACCGGTTACTCGCGCACCCCGACGTCGCCGCCGTGAGCTTCGTCGGGTCGACCCCGATCGCCCGGTACATCTACGAGACCGGCACCGCCAACGGCAAGCGGGTGCAGGCGCTGGGCGGGGCCAAGAACCACATGCTGGTGTTGCCCGATGCCGATCTGGACATGGCCGCCGACGCGGCCGTGTCGGCCGGGTACGGCTCGGCCGGTGAACGGTGCATGGCGATCAGCGTCGTGCTCGCCGTCGACACGGTGGCCGATGACCTGGTGGCCAAGATCGCCGAGCGGATCCCGGGCGTCAAGGTCGGCCCGGGCAACGAGCCGGGCAACGAGATGGGTCCGCTGATCACCGGCGAGCACCGCGACCGGGTCGCCGGGTACGTCGAGGGTGCCGCCGGTGATGGGGCGAGGGTGGTCGTCGACGGTCGCGACGGTGCCCCGGCGGGAGGCTTCTTTCTCAACCCGTCGCTGCTCGATGACGTCCGGCCGGGCACCGCCGCCTACGACGACGAGATCTTCGGGCCGGTCCTATCGGTCACCCGCGTCGGCTCCTACGACGAGGGGGTCGAGCTGATCAACGCCAACCCCTACGGCAACGGCACGGCGATCTTCACCCGTGACGGTGGCGCGGCGCGCCAGTTCCAGTGGGACGTCGAGGTCGGCATGGTCGGCATCAACGTGCCGA
>JBKEAH010000050.1:0-6917 GCA_047972065.1 Desertimonas sp. | reverse complement strand
CCGTCGAGCAGTGCGACCAGCTCGCCCGGGTCGTCGACGAGCTCGAGGTCGAGGTGCACGCCTTCGGGCTGCTGACCGACTTCCGGGGGCTGCTGTTCGATGGCACCAAGCGGCTGATCGAGGTGGCCGACGAACGCGTCGCGCTCCAGGTCGAGGCTCGCTGCTGGTGCGGTGCCCGAGCGACGCACAACGCCCGCGTCGTCAACGGTGAGGTGACGATGGAGGGCGCCACCGTCGTGGTCGGTGACACCGTCGACCCCACGACCCCACCGCTGTTCGGTGACAGCGTGCGCTACGAGCTGTTGTGCCGGCGCCACTTCCGCACCGGCGAGCTCGGCGGCTGACGCCTCGGCGATCGCCGTGCACGGGTCTCGTCGGGGTGGTTGAAGGCGGCGGGGCCCCCGTCGGTACGATCCTGGAACGGACGTGACCGAGCGTCCGTCGCGAGTTCGCAAGGGGAGAGTCGCCATGCCAGAAGCCGTCATCGTCGCCACCGCCCGCAGCCCGATCGGGCGTGCCGTCAAGGGGTCGCTGGCGAGCATCCGCCCCGACGACCTGTCGGTCCAGATCGTCGAGGCGCTGCTGGCCAAGGTCCCGGCGCTGCCCCGCGACCAGATCGAGGACGTGATCATGGGGTGTGGCCAGCCCGCCGGCGAGCAGGGCTTCAACATCGCCCGGGTCGTCGCCGTGATGGCCGGTCTGGCCGACGTGCCGGGCGTGACCGTCAACCGCTACTGCTCCTCGAGTCTGCAGACGATCCGGATGGCCGCCCACGCCATCAAGGCCGGCGAGGGTGACTGCTTCATCTCGGGCGGTGTCGAGTGCGTCAGCCGGTATGGCGCCGGTGCCAGCGACACGGCGCCGAACCCGATCTTCCAGCCCGCCGGCGAGCGCACGGCGCAGCGCGCCCTCGGCGGCCAGCCGGCGTGGACGGCGCCGGAGGGTCTGCCCGACATCTACATCGCGATGGGCCAGACCGCCGAGAACGTGCGGGAGGTCGAGGGTGTCAGCCGCGAGGCGATGGACGAGTGGGCCAAGACGTCCCAGGACCGTGCCGTGGCCGCCATCGAGCGTGGGTTCTTCGAGGACGAGATCGTGCCGGTGACGTTGCCCGACGGCACGGTGGTGTCCACCGATGACGGACCGCGTGCGGGGACCACGCTGGAGGGCCTCGCCAGCCTCAAGCCGGTGTTCCGGCCCGACGGTGAGATCACCGCCGGCAACGCCTGCCCGCTCAACGACGGTGCCGCCGCGGTGCTGGTGATGAGCGACACCAAGGCTGCCCAGCTCGGCCTCACGCCGCTGGCGCGGGTGGTGGCGTCGGGTGTCTCGGGTCTCAACCCCGAGATCATGGGGCTGGGCCCGATCGAGGCCAGCCGTCAGGCGCTCGGGCGCGCCGGGATGACGATGGCCGATATCGATCTGGTCGAGATCAACGAGGCGTTCGCCGCTCAGGTGCTGCCCTCGGCGGCGCATCTCGGGATCGATCACGACAAGCTCAACGTCAACGGCGGCGCCATCGCCCTGGGCCATCCGTTCGGCCAGACCGGGGCCAGGATCATGACCACCCTGATCCACGGTCTCCAGGATGCCGACAAGACCTTCGGCCTCGAGACGATGTGCGTCGGCGGCGGTCAGGGCATGGCCATGATCGTCGAGCGGCTCAACTGACGAGGTCCCACCCGAGTGCCGACGGCGCGGCGAGTATCCACGGCGCGACAGGTGCGCCGCCGACACAGGGGTGGTCAGGCGGGGTGGGCGTGGACGTTGATGACGCCGGCGGTCGAGGGATCGGTGGCGGCGCGCACCAGGTAGCGCTCGCCACCGGATGTCAGCTCGCCGAGCGTCCACCGTCCACGGTCGTCGCACCAACCGTCCCCGAACCGCTGCACGTCGCCGACGTCGAGCCCGGCCGACTCGGCTTCGGCCAGCCAGAGTCGCACCAGCCCGGCGCGCAGATCGGCGTCGCCCAGCAGATCGTTGCCGTCGAGATGGAGGACGACGTTGGTCACCGACACCGGACGCAGTTGCGCGATGTCGATGACGCCGGCCTTCAGGTCGCCGTCCAACATCACGGCGACCGCGTCACCGACCTCGAAGTCACCGCCGACGAAGCCGTAGCGGATCAGCGGCAGCCCGTCCTCGCCGACGCTCTCCCAGCGCACGCGATCACCGTGGCTGAAGAGCATCCCCGTCATCTCTCCACCGCTCCGGAGCCCCGCGGGGCCCGAGATCGCCTCCCACATCCGGCGACGCTATCGCGGCGCGCGGAAGGCCACTCACGACGGGGACGCGGTGTCCCCAGATCCACCGATCGTCGCCAACGTGGTGTCCGACAATGCCGGCCACACCCTCATCGCCTCCACCGACCAACGGTCGAAGGCGAGATCGGAGAGGGCCACCAGCGCACACCCGGCGGCCGGGTCGCACCAGGCCATCGTGCCCGCACCGCCGAAATGCCCGTAGGTCGCCGGCGAGTTGTGGGCGCCGGTCCAGTGCGGCGACTTGTCGCCCCGGAGCTCGAATCCGAGGCCCCACGGGCAGGGATCGAAGCGTCCGATCGCCGGGACGATCCCCGACAGCCGTGGGAACTGCGCCGTCACCGCCTCGACCGCCAGCGGTGCCGACAGCAGCCGGGGATGCATGGTCTCGGCGAGGAACGTGGCGACGTCGCCGACGGTGGCGTAGACGCCGTGGGCCGGCGAGCCGCGCAGCTCGGTGGTCGCCATCGACAACGGTTCGAACACCGCCTCGGCGAGATAGGTCGCGAACGGCATCCCGGCGGCCGCCTCGACGTGCGCGGCGGCCAGCTCGACGCCGGTGTTCGAGTAGATGCGGCGTTGCTCGACCGGGGCGATCGGCTCGACCCCCTCGAAGGGGTAGCCGCCGGCGTGGGCGAGCAGGTGACGCAGCGTGCCGCCGGGTTGGCCGGCCGCATCATCGAGCGCGACGACGCCCTCATCGCAGGCGATCAGGATCGCCCAGGCCGTCATCAGCTTGCTGATCGACGCCAGCCGAAACACCCGGTGGGTCTCACCGCGCGCCTCGACGACACGGCCGGAGCGGTCGAGCGCGGCGGCGGCGACGTGGGGGACCGGCCAGGTGTCGATGCCCTCGAGCACGACGGTTCAGTCGGTGATGCCCGAGATCAGCTCGGCGACCCGGAAGGCGAGGTCGATCCCCTGGCGTCCGTTGAGACGGGGGTCGCACATCGTCTCGTAGCGGTGGTCGAGATCCGAGACGTCGTCGGCACCGCCGAGGCACTCGGTGACGTTCTCACCGGTCAGCTCGACGTGGATGCCCCCCGGCCAGGTGCCTTCGGCCCGGTGGGCGCGCACGAAGCCGGCGATCTCGCGGACGATGTCGTCGAAGTGCCGGGTCTTGCGGCCCGTCGGCGCGGTGAAGGTGTTGCCGTGCATCGGGTCGCAGGCCCAGACGACGGGATGGTCGGCGTCGGCCACCGCCCGCAACAGCGGCCGCAGCCGGTCCTCGATGATGTCGGCACCCATCCGCGTGATCAGGGTCAAGCGTCCCGGCACACGTGTCGGGTTGAGCCGCTCGCACAGCTCGAGCAGCTCGGCGCCCTCCATCGTCGGGCCGACCTTGCAGCCGATCGGGTTGCCGACGCCGCGCAGCAGCTCGACGTGGGCGCCGTCGAGCTGACGGGTCCGTTCGCCGATCCACAGCATGTGCGCCGAGCAGTCGTACCAGCGGCCGGTCAGGGTGTCCTGGCGGGTCAGCGATTCCTCGTAGCCGAGGATCAGCGCCTCGTGGCTGGTGAAGACGTCGACCTGGCTGAACGCCGGGTTGTTCTCGGTGTCCACGCCGCAGGCCCGCATGAAGTGCAGGGCCCGCTCGATCTCGGCGGCGAGGCGCTCGTAGCGGCGGCCCTCGGGGCTGGAGGCGACGAACTCCTGGTTCCAGGCGTGGACCCGGGTGAGGTCGGCGAAGCCGCCCTTGGTGAAGGCCCGCACGAGGTTGAGTGTCGACGCCGACTGGTGGTATGCCTGCACGAGCCGGTGGGCGCTGGGGATGCGCGAAGCGGCGTCGAAGTGGGCGTCGTTGACGATGTGGCCGCGGAAGCTGGGCAACTCCTCGTCTCCGACCTTCTCGGTGGGGCTCGAGCGGGGCTTGGCGAACTGGCCGGCCATGCGGCCGACCTTCACCACCGGGACGCCCATCGAGTACGTGAGCACGATCGCCATCTGGAGGATGACGCGCAGCTTCTCCCGGATGTTGTTGGCCGAGAACTCCTCGAAGCTCTCGGCGCAGTCGCCCGCCTGGAGCAGGAAGGCGTTGCCGGCGGCCACCTGGGCCAGCGAGGCCTGGAGCGAGCGGGCCTCCCCGGCGAACACCAGCGGGGGATAGGACGCGAGGGTCTTCAGGGCCTCGTGCAGCGCGTCCGGGTCCGGCCAGTCAGGTTGCTGCTCGGCCGGGAACTGCTGCCAGGACGACGGGGTCCAGGACTGCGTCATAGGGGGCACAGGCTACGGCCCGCGCCGCCGCGACGCCGGATCCGTTGATCGTCAGCATATGTTGACGACCCACCCCCGTCAGCTTATGCTGACGCCATGACGCTGATCGAGGACGAGGTCGCCGCCCGGACCGAGCACCTGGCGCCCGAGGCCGGCCTGCGGGCGGTGGCGGCGTTGCGGCGACTGGTCGAACGGCTCGAGACGCACCACGTCCGCGCCGCCCGCGACGCCGGATGGTCGTGGAGTGACATCGCCACCGCCCTCGGCGTGACCAAGCAGACCGTTCATCGCAAGCACCGGAGGACCTGACGTGTTCGAACGATTCACCCGAGAGGCCCGAGCCGTCGTCGTCCGGGCACAATCCGAGGCGCGCCGACTCGATGATGGCCACATCGGGAGCGAGCACCTGCTGTTGGCGCTGGTCGTCGTTCCGGGGTGGCCGCGACCCAGTTGAGACGGCGAACGGCCTGCACACACCGACGACGCCGCGGCTCGTGGTTCGCGGCGAACACGCCGGCGGTGGCTGCATCGGGGGCGCCGAAGTTCCGCCCGGTGTCAGCCCCGACGGCATCGGGGACCGAGGGTCAGCTCGGTCGCAGCCGCAGCGTGGAGCCGTCGCCGTGGACCTCCATCGCGAACTCGAAGGCGTCGACGCGGGTGGCGAGGACGATGTCGTCGGGGTCGACGTGGCCGGCGCCGAGCGCCAGGGTGTGGACGGTCTCCTCGGAGGCCTGCACGGCAGCCGCCGTCGCTTCAGCATCCAGCGGTTGGCCGAGCCGGGCTCGTTCGATGAGCTCCGCCGTCAGCACGTCGTCCAGCGCGGCCCGTCCGGGACGATCGGGGAACCAGCCGGTGATCACGTAGGACGGCGCGCCGAGGCCGGCCGCCTCGACGGCCCGGGCCGTGGCCGAGGCACAGACCAGGCTGGCCGCCCACAGCCGGTCGGCCGATCGGGCAGCGACGACCCCGCGGGTGCCGGCGGACGTGCGCTGCACCAGCGTGCGGCCGGTGAGGTCGGCTCGGCTCACGAGGGCGGGGGAGTTGGGGAAGTCGAAGCCCTCCGGCCGCAGCCCGCGGTCCTCGCCCATCGCCAGCACGCCCGGGTGCGCCGCCTTGTACGCCAGCGCATCGTCCACCGTGTCGACCAGCACGATCTCGGCCGCCCCGGCGGCGAACGCGTACGCCGCGGTCGTGAACGCCCGGATCGTGTCGATCACGACCACCGGGCCGGTCACCCCGTCGAGCTGGTCGCGAGCGAGGAGGCGCGAACGCGAACTGGGGATGATGTGTTGCGGAATCCGCAACACATCATCCCCAGATGCGTTCATGGCACCGATCTTCCCCAGATTGGGGACGATCTCAGACGGCGAGGATGCGCTCGGCGTCGTCGCGCAGGCCGATGACGGCCCGGCTGACAAGCCGGCGGGCGGCCTCGGCGGTGACGCCGAGCTGCTCGCCGACCTCGCGGAAGCTCTTGCGCTCGCCGTCGAGCAGACCGAAGCGGGCCTCGACGGCGTAGCGGGCGCGCGGCTCGAGGGTGCCGAGCAGCTCGTCGAGCAGGTCGTTGTCGACGATCGCCATGACGGCGTCCTCGGGCGTGGCGTCGCCGTTGGCCATCAGGTCACCGAGCGTGGCGTCGCCGTCGTCGCCGACCGTCTTGTCGAGCGAGACCGGCGTGGTCAGCCGGTGCAGCTCGGCGTTGGTCGGGTCGAGCGTCTCGCCGTCACCCGAGGCCTGACGCAGCGCAGCGCGCAGGCTGGCCGAACGATCACCCGGGATGCGGATGAGGCTGGCCTTCTGGTCGAGCGCACGGCCGATCGCCTGGCGGATCCAGAACGTCGCGTACGTCGAGAACTTGAACCCGCGCCGCCAGTCGAACTTGTCGACGGCGTGCTCGAGGCCGAGGTTGCCCTCCTGGATCAGATCGAGCAGATCCATGCCCTGGGGCAGCGGGTAGAGCCGAGCGATCGACACCACCAGACGCAGGTTGGAGCGAATGAAGCGGTCCTTGGCGTTGGCGGCCGCGCTGACCTGGCGCTTGAGCACCACGCTGCGCTTGCCGTTTTCCAGCTGCTCGGCGGCCTCGCGGCCGGCCTCGATCACCCGGGAGAGCTCGCGCTCGTCCTCGGCGGTCAGCAGCGGCACCTTGCCGATGTCGTTCAGGTACAGACCGATGGAGTCGTTCATCTTCGTTTCGTGTTGCTTCCGTGTGTTCTGCTTCGAGTCCGTGGCCACGCCGCGCTGGCGGGGGTGAGCGCTCCGGTGCACGTGCGGTTCTCGCACGTGGGCGATATGGTGAGCGCTTCGGCGCCGACGGCCCGTTCCGTGGGGGGTGACGGCCGCGCATGCGCGTGGCGAGGGCAGTCGTCAACGGTACCAGATCGGGCCAGAGCGTCGCCAGCGCCCCGGAGCGCCTGCGCAACGGTGTGGTGGCCCTGCCGG
>JBKEAH010000011.1:0-2871 GCA_047972065.1 Desertimonas sp. | reverse complement strand
CAGGCGCCGACGTCGAGGCCACCTACGGCTCATGGGAGCGGGCGATGACCGTGCCCAACGTCCGTGGCCTCGTCGTCGGGCGAGCGTTGCTGTTCCCCCCCGACGGCGACGTCGCCGGCGCCATCAAGCGTGCCGCGTCGATCGTGCGACCCTGACGACACCGAGTCCACGCTTCGGAAAGGACACGACCCATGCTGCTGACCACCGCCCAGGCGATCGTCCGCTACCTGATCGCCCAACGGACCGTGATCGATGGCGCCGAGGTGCCGCTGTTCCCCGGCGTGTACGCGATCTTCGGCCACGGCAACGTGACCTGTCTGGGTACGGCCCTCACCGACGCCGGGGACGCCCTGCCCACGTGGCGCGGTCAAAACGAGCAGGGCATGGCGCTCGCCGCCGTCGGCTTCGCCAAGGCCACCCGTCGACGCCAGATCATGGTCGCCACGTCCTCGATCGGGCCCGGAGCGCTCAACATGGTCACCGCCGCCGGTGTCGCCCACGCCAACCGGCTGCCCGTGCTGCTGCTCGCCGGCGACACGTTCCAGAGCCGCACCCCGGACCCGGTGCTGCAACAGGTGGAGCACTTCGACGACCCGACGATCACCGTCAACGACGCCTTCAAACCGGTCACCCGCTACTGGGATCGCATCACCCGAGCCGAACAGGTCGTCCACTCGCTCCCCCAGGCCCTCGCCACGCTGCTCGACCCGGCCGATTGCGGCCCGGCGTTGCTCGCCCTGCCCCAGGACGTGCAGGCCGGGTCGTTCGACTTTCCCGATCGGTTCTTCGACACGACCGTCCACGAGATCGCCCGACCGCGCCCCGACCTCGGCCAGCTCGCCCGCGCCGCCGACCTGCTGCGCACGGCCGAGCGTCCGCTGCTGATCGCCGGCGGTGGTGTCCACTACTCCGGCGCCGAGGCGGAGCTGACCGCCTTCGCCGAGCGATACCAGGTCCCCGTCGTCGAGACGATGGCCGGCAAGGCGTGTCTGCTCGCCAGCCACCCGTTGAACGCCGGTCCGGTCGGGGTGACCGGGTGTGCGTCGGCCAACGCCCTCGCCGCCGGCGCCGACGTCGTGATCGCCGTCGGCACTCGACTGCAGGACTTCACGACGGGCTCGTGGACCGCGTTCGCCGACGGCGCCCGGTTCATCGGGGTCAACGCCGCCCGCTTCGATGCCGTCAAACACGCCGCCGTCGCCGTGGTCGGGGACGCCCGCGAGACGCTCGCCGAACTGGTGCCGGCCCTCGACGGCTGGGCGACACCCGGGGACTGGACCGAGCGCGCCGCCCGCGAGACCGAGGGCTATCACGCCTACATCGACAAGATCGCCGCGCCGACCAACGACCGCGACGCGCCGCCGACGTACGCCCAGGTGGTTGGGGCGATCGACCGGCTGGCGCAACCCAGCGACTATGCGCTCACCGCCGCCGGTGGCTTTCCGGGCGAGCTCAACAACGGGTGGCGGGCCAAGGGTCTCGACAGCTACGACTGCGAGTACGGCTTCTCCTGCATGGGCTACGAGATCTCCGGGGCGTGGGGCGCCAAGATGGCGATGCCCGATCGGGAGGTCATCAGCTTCGTCGGGGACGGCTCGTACCTGATGATGAACTCCGACCTCTACTCCTCGGTGCTCGCCGGCCACAAGCTGATCGTCATCGTCTGCGACAACGGCGGGTACGCCGTCATCCACCGTCTGCAGACCGGTCAGGGAGGGGTCGGGTTCAACAACCTCATCAGCGACACCCGCAACACGGGTGAGGTGTACGTCGACTTCGCCGCCCACGCCCGATCGATGGGCTGCGAGTCCGAGACCGTGTCGACGATCGCCGAGCTGGAGGCCGCCTTCGAGCGGGCTCGAGCGTCCGATCGAACGCACGTCATCGCGTTGCGGACCAGCCCCAGCGACTGGACCGAGGGCGGTGCGTTTTGGGAGGTCGGCGTCCCCACGGTGAGCGATCGGTCCGAGATCCGCGCCGCCCGGGCGCAGACGGACGACGGCAAGCGGGATCAGCGCCTGATCTGAGCGATCTGAACGGAGCGACGACGTGATCACGATCATCAATGGCGGCACGCAGGGGCTCGGCGAGGCCGTGGCCCGCCGGCTGGTCGACACCTCCGTCGCCACCGGTGTGGTGGTGGTCGGTCGATCGGTCGACCGTGGCCGACGCCTTGCCGACGAGTTGAGCTCGACCGGCGTCGACACGATCTTCTTCGAGGCCGACCTGAGCGACGCCGGCGCGCCTGCGTCGATCGTGGCGACGACCGTGGAACGGTTCGGCGGCGTGCAGGGGCTGGTCAACGTCGCCGCCGCCACCAGCAGGGCCAACCTGTTCGAGGACACCCCCGAGCACGTCGACCGTCAGTTCGCGCTCAACGTCAAGGCACCGTACTTCCTCATCCAGGCGGCGGCGCGGGTGATGGTCGAGCAGGACTCGGGCGGCTCGATCGTCAACGTCGGCTCGACCAACGTCCACGGCGGTCAGCCCAAGCTGACCGCCTACTCGATGTCCAAGGCGGCGCTCGAGGCGATGACCAAGAACCTGGCGTTCGGTCTGATGCGCCATCGCATCCGGGTCAACCAGGTCAACCCGGGCTGGATGGAGACCGAGTCCGAGCACCGCACCCAGATCGAACAGGACGGGGCACCCACCGACTGGCTGGCCCGGGCCGCGCCGACCCGGCCGTGGGGCCGGCTGGTCCAGCCATGGGAGGTCGCCAACCTCGTCGCCTACTGCCTCTCGCCCGATTCGGGGCTGCTGTCGGGCGTATCGATCGACGTCTATCAGTCCGTCCAGGGCGCCGGCGACCCGCCCATGCCGACCGACGACGACACGATCCGACCACGCTGAGTACGGGTCGGACCAGCA
>JBKEAH010000105.1:0-8788 GCA_047972065.1 Desertimonas sp. | reverse complement strand
AGACCCCGGCGCTGAAGGGCTCGCCCCAGCGTCGTGGCGTGTGCACCCGCGTGTACACCAACACCCCCAAGAAGCCGAACTCGGCGCTGCGCAAGGTGGCCCGTGTCCGCCTCTCCAGCGGTGTGGAGGTGACGGCCTACATCCCTGGTGAGGGTCACAACCTCCAGGAGCACTCGATCGTGCTGGTCCGCGGCGGTCGTGTCCGCGACCTGCCGGGTGTCCGCTACAAGGTCATCCGCGGCGCCCTCGACGCCGCCGGTGTGAAGAACCGCAAGCAGGCCCGGAGCCGGTACGGCGCCAAGGCCGACAAGTGAACCGGACCCGATCGATGATGCGAGCGAGTGAGCGCCAGCGAGCGAGTGTCCAGCAACGGCCTGCGTGGCCGGGGAACGCAAAGGATGTCCGCTGATGCCCCGTAAAGGACCTGCCCCCCGGCGCGAGCTCGTTGCCGACGCCAAGTACCGATCGGTGCTCGTCACCCAGCTGATCAACAAGGTGATGTTGCACGGCAAGCGCAACCTCGCCGAGCGCATCGTCTACGACGCGATGGACATCGTCGCCGCCAAGTCCGGTGAGGACGCGCTGTCCACCGTCAAGCGGGCGATCGACAACGTCAAGCCGCCGCTCGAGGTCAAGAGCCGCCGCGTCGGTGGCGCCACCTACCAGGTGCCGATCGAGGTGCGTCCCCGCCGGGCGACCACGCTCGCCATCCGCTGGGTCGTCGACTTCTCCCGCGCTCGTCGCGACAAGACGATGGCCGAGTGCCTCGCCGCCGAGCTGCTCGACGCCGCCAACGGCCTCGGCGCGGCGATGAAGCGTCGCGAGGACACCCAGAAGATGGCCGAGTCGAACCGGGCGTTCGCGCACTACCGCTTCTGAGGGTTCGTCGGCCTGGCCCGACGAACCAACGAACTGCCGAGACGGGCACCGGGGATCCACCCGGTGCCCGTCTCGCGTCACGGCTGGGGCCGGGATTGAGTTCAAGAGACTCAGTCGACATGGCCAAGATGGTGAACGTCCACGAGGCGAAGACCACGCTGTCGCAGCTCCTCGTCGACTGCGAGGACGGACAGGAGGTGATCATCGCCCGACGTGGCCGCCCGATCGCTCGGCTGGTGCCCATCACGTCGGTGGAGCGCGCTCCGTGGGGCTCGCTGACGCTGCCCGTGCCGGTCGATGACGCCGCCTTCGAGCCGCTGGGTGAGGACGAACTGCGTGGGTGGGGTCTGGCGTGACGCTGCTGCTCGACACCGCCACGCTGGTCTGGGCGATGACCGCCCCCGACCGGATGAGCGCGGCGGCGTTGCAAGCGCTCGACGCCGAGGTCACGCTCCTGGTCTCGGCCGCGTCGGCCTGGGAGATCACGACCAAGCACCGCCAGGGTCGGCTCCCGGCGGTGGGCGATCTGGTCAACGGCTGGGAGCAGATCCTCGACCGATTCCGCTTCGGGCGTCTCGCGATCACCGAACGGCACGCGCTGCGGGCGGGTGGGTTCCCGGTCGACCACGCCGACCCGTTCGACCGGATGATCGCCGCACAAGCCGAGATCGAGGACCTGGGTCTGGTCCAGCCCCGATCGGGCCTTCGACCGCTTCCCGGTCCGCCGCATCTGGTGATCGCGTGGCGCCGTTGCGTGTCCGAGCGTCGGCGGCACGCGGGCGCGTGTGGTCAGGCTTCGTCGCGCCCGTCCGCGACCGAGGCTGACCACACCACCTCGTAGGGGCCGAGCCGGCGCCCTGGGTCATCGGAGTGTTCGGGGTGGGGACGTCCCACGCCCCAACACTCGGTCGCGCTCCAACACTCGCTTGGCAGGGATCGTCATCCGGTGCGGGTCAGACGCACCGTCCGGCTGCGGTCGAACTCGGTGGCCTCGGTGACCGCCAGCGAACGCAGACCGTCGACCTGGGCGTCGAGCTGGCTCCACAGACGCCGCGCGATCTCCTCGACGGTCGGCTCACGATCCCACACCAGCGGTTCGTAACCCTTCCACGGTCCGACGTCCTCGTCGGTCAGGTACTTGCCCCGCCACGGGGCCACCAGCTCGCCGAGGAGCCGCTCGAGCTCGTCGGCGGGGATGACGATCTGGGCATCGGCCGGCCCCTCCACCGTCGCTTCGAGGTTCCACGGGTGGCTGTGGACCAGCCCGTCGACGCGGTGCGCCCACCGGGCGTGGATCGCCGCGGTCATCGTCAGGTGCAGTTGGTCGGTGATGGTCATCGGCTGCGGTACTCCTTCCGCTCCGGTGCTCCCGAGGGGTGGGAGCAGGTCGGTGATGCGCCCACCCCTCGGGTGCGGATCAACCCTCGGTGGTCTCGGTGGGGGCGTCGGTCGCCCCCGTCGCGTCGGTGGTCTCCGACGGGGCGGTGTCGACCGTCGTGTCCATCGTCGCGCCGTCGTCCAGGGCCGCCAGCCCGATCGATTCGTCGATGAAGTCGTTGGTGAACAGGTCGGTGGCCACCAGGTCGTCGGGGATGGTGAGGCCGGCGTCGTCGCGGATCTGGTCGATCACGGTCTGGATGCGGTCCTCGTCCATGTTGCCCAGCGTCTCGTCGGGGCCGTTGCCGATCACCCCGAGCTCGAGCTGGGTGGCGACCGAGTACTCGGCCAGGCCCTCGTCGTAGGTCCAGGAGTCGGCGTAGCGGTCGACGGCGTCGATGATCATGGCGTTGGCGCGGGCCGGGTCGACGGCGTAGTCCACCTGGGCCTGCTGGACGATCGGCACGAACAGCTCGAGGCACGGCGACAGCTCGTCGAGTTGGTCGGGTCGGACCGACAGCGTCTGGCTGTAGACCTGGAACCCGGCGTCGTGCAGGGTCTGGTAGCGCACGGGCTTCATCCAGTCCTCGAAGACGAACTCGTAGGTGTAGGGCTCGGCCGAGGCGAAGCCCTGCTGGGCGATGGCGCCGTCGGAGGCGATGAAGCGCGTCGGGGTGCCGTCGTAGGAGCCGTCGATCTGGTCGGCGTTCCAGGTGCCGTTGCCGACGAACACGTCGGCGAAGGTGCCGCCCTCGAAGATGTTGATGGTGACGCCCTCGGTGCCGAGGTCGGCGAGGGTCTCGACATCGGGGTAGGTCTCGGGATCCCAGTAGATGATCTGGGGGTTGATCTCGAGCGGGGCGACCACCGAGATCGTCGGGGTGTCCTCCCAGCGCAGGATCTGGCCTTCGGTGTTGGCGTAACCGAGCGTGATCGAGTCGTCCTGGTACTGCTGGACCGACACCGCCTGGTAGCCGATGGCCGGGCCGCCGGTGCGAACCTCGAGGTCGACGCCGGTGTCGGCGCCGCCGTGGGCGATCAGCGAGCCCGACACCACCTTGCGGTCGGTGTCCACCTGGTAGTCGTCGCCGATCATCTCGTAGAGGCCCCCGTGCTCGGCCTCGGGGAACCAGTCGGTCTGGATGACGATGGTGGCCGGGCACACCCCGCTGAGGTCGACCCCGCCGGCGGCGTCGGCTCCGGTGTCGCCGGTGGTCTCGGCGGGTGCGGTGGTGTCCGCCGGGCCGGTGGTGTCGTCGGGGCCGGTGGTGTCGGTCGATGCCGACGCCGTGCCGCCGGTGGCGATGACACCCGCCGCGGCGAGAGCGGCGAGCGCACGGGTGGTGCGGCGCGTGGTCATGTGGTTCCTCCTGGGGTTCACACTGGTGGTGGACATCATGTCGGGGTGGCGCCGGTGGCGCTGTGCCAGCGGCCGGTCACTCGGCGCCCGAGCCATCCGAAGAACAGGAACACCGCCACCCCGAAGAGGCAGGCGGTGATCACGGCGGCGAGCAGCAGCTCGCTCTCGTTGTTGCCGGTCGCCCGTTTGAGCACCTGGCCGAGCCCGGGTGGACCCTGACCGAAGAAGAAGTCACCGACGATGGCACCGATCACCGACAGGCCGGCGGAGATGCGTAGCCCGGCAAAGATCGCCGGCATCGCGGCCGGGAACATCAGCTTGCGCAACCGGGTAACCCGCCCGACGTGCTGGAGCGTGAATAGGTCGTGCATCCCCTGTTCGGCCGACTGCAGCCCGAACAGCGTGTTCACGATGATCGGGAACAGCGAGATGAGCACGCAGACGACCACCCGGGGCATGGTCGAGAAGCCGAACCAGAACCCGATCAGCGGGACCAGGGCGAGGATCGGGATGGCCTGGAGCATCACCATGTACGGGAAGATCGCCCGCTCGGCTTTGGCCGACTGGCTCATCACGATGGCGGTGGTGAACCCGATCACGATCGACGCCGCGAGACCCATGGCGGCGACGCTGCCGCTGCGCTGGAGCCCGTCCCACAACAGTTGGCTGGTCGCCGTCCCGCGTCGGTCCTCGCCGAAGAACCCTTCGGTGATCACCTGGTGCGGGGGCGGGAGGAGGAACCGGCGCCGCTCGTCGAGCACGACGTAGGTGACCAGGTACCAGAGCCCGATGATCGCCACGCCGAGGGCCACCGGGGGCCACACCACCTCCCAGCGCGGGCGTCGCGACGTGGTCGGCGCCGTCAGCCGCGCCGGTTCGACGACGGCGCCGCCGTCGTCGACGTCACCCGACATTACGCCGAGACCTCCCTGCTCGGTCATCAGTGGGCTCCCCGCAGTGCGTGGGAGACCGCGCCGCTGAGCTCGGCGAAGGCGGGATCGAAGCGCAGCTCGGGTGGGCGCGGGTAGTCGAAGGGCACGTCGAAACTGGCGACGAGCCGGCCGGGTCGCGCCGACATGACCACCACCCGGGTGCTCATGAACACCGCCTCGCTGATCGAGTGCGTGATGAACAGCCCGGCGAAGCCCTCCTGGCGGAACAGCTGTTGGGTCTGGTCGTTGAGGTGCTCGCGGGTGATCTCGTCGACGGCGCCAAAGGGTTCGTCGAACAGGAACACCGGTGGGCGCAACGTCAGGGTGCGAGCCAACGAGGCGCGCATCTTCATGCCGCCCGACAGCGATCCGGGGTAGTGGTCCTCGAAGCCGTTCAGTCCGACGACGTCGATGGCCTCCTGCGCCCTCGCCCGGCGCTCACCGCCCGGCACGCCGCGGAGCTCGGCGAGCAACTCGACGTTGCGCCGCACCGTCCGCCACGGCAACAGGGTGGCGTCCTGGAAGACGTAGCCGAGGTGGTCGCGGTCGACGTCGACGTCGCCCGAGGTCTGCCGGAGCAACCCCGAGGCGATCTTCAGCAGGGTCGACTTGCCGCATCCCGACGGGCCGACGATCGTCACGAACTCGCCCCGCGTGACGGTCAGGCTGACGGTGTCAACCGCGTGGGTGCCGTCGGGGAAGACCATCCCGACCCCGTCGAAGACGAGTGCGCCGGCACCGGGGTCGTCGCTGGTCGGCGTCGGTGCGCTGGCGGCTCGCATCGGCCCATTCTTCCAGTCGCGGTCGCCGACGGGCCCAACGACCGCCGCCGCGACTACGCTGCCCGAGTCGGGGGGCACGCCGCAGCGTCGCGGTGATGGGGACACGTTCGCAGCAGTCAACGGGGGGTCAATCCGTGAACGTTCAATCCATCCTGGGGAACAAGGGCAATGCCGTGGCCACGGTCCGCCGCCAGGCCACGCTCGCCGAAGTGGCCGCGCAACTGCGCGACCTCGGTGTCGGTGCGCTGGTCGTGTCCGATGACGGTGAGCACATCGCCGGCATCGTGTCCGAGCGCGACGTCGTGCGGGCGCTGGCCGCGCACGGGGCTGGTGCCCTCGGTCGCGATGTCGCCTCGGTGATGTCGGCCGAGGTCGTCACGTGCGGGGCCGATGACGCCGTCGACACCTTGATGGCGTCGATGACCGAACGTCGCATCCGTCACCTCCCGGTCGTCGATGGCGACCGGTTGGCCGGCATCATCTCGATCGGCGACGTCGTCAAGGCCCGGCTCGCGTCGCTGGAAGGCGAACGCGAGGCGCTCGTCGCCTACATCCAAGGCCAGTAAGCCGATCCGTCAGCGGCGGCGTTTGGCGAGATAGGCCTTGTAGCGCTCGGCGGCTTCGGCCAGCTCGGGACGGGCGTCGAGTACGGGCTGCATGTCCTTCCACGCCTGCTCGCGCTTGGCCGGGAGGTATTCGCGCGGCCAGTAGCCCTCGTGGGGGCGGTACCCCTTGAGCACTCGGCGGGCGACGGTGGCCTTGTGCACCTCGTCGGCCCCGTCGGCCAACCCCATCGTCGGCGCCGAGGCGTACATCGCCTGCAACGGCGTCAGGTCGGTCGTGCCCAGCGCACCGTGGATGTGCAGGGCGTTGAACGACACCTCGCGCAACACCTTGGCCATCGTGAACTTCACCGCTGCGATGTCGGTGCGGGTCTCGGCGCCCGAGGTCTGGTCCATCCGCCACGCCGTCTCCAGCACGTACAGCCGCAGCATCTTGATCGAGGCGTAGCTCTCGGCGATCTTCTCCTGCACCATCTGGTGCTCGGCGATGGTCTTGCCGTGCGACTCACGCGACAGCGCCCGCTCGCACATCATGTCGAAGGCCAGCTTGCACTGGGCGATCGTCCGCATGGCGTGGTGGATGCGACCGCCGCCGAGACGCCGCTGCGCCAGCACCTTGGCGCCATCCTCGGGGCCGAGCAGGTGATCGAGCGGCACGCGGACGTCGCGGTAGATGATGTGGTTGTGGTTGCGGGGCTCGGGCATGATCTCGACGCCCGGCGTCTGGCGGGGCACCACGAACATGCCGTTGGTGCACATGACGAACAGGATGTCGGCCACCCGGCCCGCCGAGGTGAACCACTTCTCGCCGTTGATCACCCACTCGTCACCGTCGCGCTCGGCGTGGGTGGTGAACAGGTTCGGGTCCGAGCCACCTTGGGGTTCGGTCATCGAGTAGGCGGAGAACATCTCCTGGGCGAGGAGCGGCTTGAGCCAGCGCTCCTTCTGCTCCTCGGTGCCGTAGGCGGCGAGCATCTCCATGTTGCCCGTGTCCGGCGCGGCGGCGCCGAAGAGCTGCGGGGCGCCGGAGTAGCGACCGATGATCTCGTTGAGCAGCCCGAGCTTGAGCTGACCGAACCCGGGACCGCCGAGCTCCTCGTCGAGGAAGATCGCCCATAGGCCCTGGTCCTTGACCTCTTGCTGGAGCTCGCGCACGTACGCCTTGACGGCCGGATCGGGTGAGCGCACGGCGTACGGGAACGTGTGATCGAGCGGCTCGACCTTCTCCTTGCAGAACTGCTCGACCCAGTCGAGCTTGCGCTGGAACTCCGGATCCGTGGAGAAATCCCACGCCATGTCACGTCCTCCTGGCTCGCGGTCGGCCACATCCGACCGCTGGCACCTTGGCAGATTCCCACCCATCCGAGGGGGATCGAAGCACGTAGCGTGCGGCGCCGATGGCGCTGGGGAGCAACTACCGCAAGCTGTTCGTGGCGACCACCATCTCCAATCTGGGGGATGGCGTCAGCGTCATCGCCTATCCCTGGCTGGCCTCGGCCGTCACCCGCAACCCGATCCTGATCGCCATGGTCGCCGCCGCCGGCCGGCTGCCGTGGCTGGTGTTCACGCTGCCGGCCGGGATCATCACCGATCGCAACGACCGGCGCCGGTTGATGATCGGCGCCAACGCGTCGCGCGCCGTGCTCACCGCGTTCGTGGCGATCGCCGTGCTCCTCGGCGGTGACGGGCTCCCCGGCCCCGACGCGCTCGACACGGTCACCGGCACGCGGGTCGGGCTGTACCTCGCCGTGCTGGTCGCCACCGTGTGTCTCGGCGTCGCCGAGGTGCTCTACGACAACTCGGCGCAGACCTTCCTGCCGGCGATCGTCGAGCCGGACGACTTGGAGCGCGCCAACGGCCGGATGTACTCGGCGGAGCTGGTGACCAACCAGTTCGCCGGGCCGCCGCTGGGCAGCCTGCTGCTGGCCGTCGGCTTCGCCGTGCCCTTCTTCCTCGACGCCGCCACGTTCGCGGTGTCCGCGGCGCTCGTGTTCGCGATCGGTGGGGCGGCGCTGACGCACGTCGGCGCCTCGCCGGGGGGTGCGCCGGTCGGGGCCACCACATGGCGGCAGGATCTACGCGAGGGATTCGCCTGGCTGTGGCGCCACGACCTGTTCCGGCCGATGGCGATCATCCTCGGTTGCATGAACGGTCTGGGTCAGGTGATGTTTGCCTCGTTCGTGCTCTTCGGCCAGGAGGTGCTCGGCACGACGCCCACCCAGTTCGCGCTGATGTCCACCGGTGGCGCGGTCGGCGGCATCATCGGCGGCTGGGCCGCTTCGGGGATCAGCCGGCGCCTTGGGTCGGGACCCTCACTGTGGTTCACCCTGGGCGGCAGCGCCGTGGTCGCCGTGGCGATCGGTCTGTCGGGCAACTGGCTGGCGGTGTGGGTTTGCCTGGCGATCGAGATGTTCGTCGGCGTGATGTGGAACGTGATCACCGTCAGCCTCCGCCAGGCCGTCATCCCGGCCCGCCTGCTCGGCCGGGTCAACTCCGTCTACCGCTTCTTCGCCTGGGGGATGATCCCGCTCGGCGCCCTGTTCGGCGGCATCGTCGTGGCCGTCGCCGACGCCGTGACCACCCGTGAGATGGCGTTGCGGATGCCGTACTTCGTCTCGGCCGGCGCGTTCATCGTGCTGCTGGCGGTCGCTGTCCCCCGACTGACCACCGCCAAGCTGGACGCCGCCCGCGCCGGCGGGGTCGACCGCCAGATGTGACAGGTCGCGTCGGCCGTGGCGCGGACGTCGGGTCGCATTCGGTGTCCGACCCCAAGTGCGCCGATAGCGTGGTCAACCGGTCTTGGACCGGTGAACCCCCACGTCACCGGTTCGAAACGATCCGCAGTCGCGGCCGACGAACACCGTCGAAGAAGTCAAGGGAAGAGAGCAATGGCCA